>JAFVYN010000146.1 GCA_017508605.1 Clostridia bacterium | reverse complement strand
CGGTTGCGTGAATTGAAAGCCGTGCTTTCGTGAATTGCCTGCGGCATGAATTGTGCCTTACGGCACATTAGTTGCAATTCAATTCATGGAGCGAAGCGAGAAATCATGGCGGAGCCAATTCATGAAGCGTAAGCATCAATTCATTCATAAAAACGAACAGAGCAAGAATAGAAGGATTTTTCTCCTTCTATTCTTGCTCTTTCTACTTGTCATAGGGGTTTGGGCTTAGCCCATACTGTGGTTGTCTGGACAAATGCGATGCTCGCATTTAGCGGTGTTTTGCAAATTCTCCGATAAGGACATCACCCTTAACGTTCTCTGTCCTTTTTTGTGTTTCAGATGTCTCTCTTGGCAAGGTTTATGATGGGCTTTTTGAGCTTTTGAGCGTATTTCATCGCCTGATAAGCGCCGCCGTTCTCGTGCTCTATGTAGCCAATGAAAAGATCCGCTCTTGAAAATCCCGATGACCGAAAAGAACGATTCTGTATGTGGAATCCATTTTTAAAATTATGGATATCACCTGTGTTCTGTATTTATATTTTTAATTCAGTATACCATATATTTTATAAAAAGCAACTATTAGTTATGATGTAATCCATGTAGATTCTGTATTCTGCTGCCGAAATCATCTATACTATTAGTTAGTAAACATAACTGATATTGAGGGGCGGACTATGAATACATCGTCGATTGGCAAAAGGATCAGAAAGTATAGAGAGGCCAAAGGGTGGCGGCAAGAGGATCTTGCTGAAAAAGCGGGACTCAGTGTGACCTATACGGGCATGATCGAGCGTGGAGAGAAGGTTCCGAAACTGGAAACGTTTATTACGATAGCCAACGTTCTGGAGGTTTCGGCAGATCTACTGCTTGCCGATGTATTGGCGACCGGCTATATCACGAAATCCTCCGAGATAACGGAGAAACTTGCCGTGCTTCCTCCGTGTGAGCGAGACAGGATCTACCGTGTTGTAGAAGCGATGATCCGATTTGAAGGGGAACAGTGAGGTATTCATTCTATCCAATCAGGAAAGCAAAGTCCCGGAGGGAACCTTTTTGCAAGCTTCTACCGACAAAAAAGCACCACCAAAGAGAAATCTTTGGTGGTGTTCGTGTTTTCTCCGCTAAGAATACAGAGAGAGGAGCTGCAGAGAGAGGGTTCGTTTGATAGCGGAAACGGTTCTTTGGAGATGGTTTTTAAGGGTGAAGAGATTGTATGAGTGTGGCTGAGGAGGGTGCTTTTGACATGTCAGCGGCTCTCGGGAGGATGCTTGAGGGGTCTTTCAGCGGGTCAGCCAGCCTTCGGGGAGGGTGGTGAGGGGGGCGGGGAGGGTGAGCGTCTTGCCGATGGCTTCAAATTCTTTAATGAGGGAGGGGTCGACCTTGCCTGTTTCGTCGGGCGAGATGTTCAGCATGAAATTGATGTTCTTGGGAAAGTAGCCATCGGCTTTTTCCTTGACCCACGCGGCGCTCTTGGGCTGTTTTTCGCGGTCCTCATCGCGGTGAAACCAGGTGTCGGTCAGCTTATTGCAGGAGATCCCGGGACCTGAGAAGGTATTTTGCGCCTCCTGACCGGCGGCGTTTTCGTAAAAGATGATGTCGGTACCCTTGAGAGAGTCGGAACAGCCGATGTTGAGAAGCAGGCAATGGGGCTGCAGTCCTTTTACGATGGCGTCGAGGGTCTCAAAGGGAAGATCCTTGTAGGACGGACCGCCCCAGGGGGAGTTCCATCCGTCGACCATCAGAAAGGGGATCTCGCCGTATTCGGTAAGAAGCTCGGTGATCTGCGTTCTGATATAGTCAAGCTCGCTCTCACCGAAGGGTTTGCGGCGCTGTATACCGCGGGTGAGATCGAGGATCGAGAAGTAAAGCCCTGCCGCGATCCCGACCTTACGGAAGGAATCAAGATACATTCTGACGATATCGCGCTTGTCGGTGGCATAGGCAACCGAATGCTTGCCCGCCTTGGTATGCCAGAGGGAAAAGCCCTCGTGATGCTTGGTAGTCAGAGCGGCAAAACGGCAGCCTGCCTTCTTCGCCATATCCGCCCATACGTCGGTGTCAAGCTGAGTGGGATTCCACAAGGTGGGATCGAAGGGGTAAAGACGGGGCTGATCACCGTTTTCGTGATCATATTCCCAGTCGATGATATCGGGGGAGTCGTGAAACTGCACGGTTGCCGAATTGAAATGAATAAACGTGCCGAAGCGGAGATTGATGAGTGAGAGCTGATCGTTCTGAAGCGGTGTCATATTTTATCCTTTCTTTTTCATAAAAAACCAAATGGCGACTGCACCGCCGACGAGAAGAAGAATGCCGAGGGTGACAAAGAGCAGGGTGCGGGAGGGAGATGCGGGTGCGGAGGGGGTGGGAGTATCGGTCGTTGTGGGTGTGTCGGTCACGGGTGCGGGAACGGTGGTTACGGGAGTTTTATCCGAGGTGTTAGGCGCTTCGGTCACGGGAGGCACAGGGGGTTCGGAGGAATACTCGATCACAAGAGAATAGCGCGCGGCGGTAAGAGTGCTTTTGGCGGCGTCGATCTCCTCCTGCGTGGCATCGGCGTTCGCGAGAACCGCTTTGGCTTTTGCGAGGGCTTCTGTCAGCTTTTGCATGCTTTCTTTGGTATAACGGGCGGCGTCGACGGTCTCGTAAGCTTTGACAACGGTGTCAAGAGAGTCCTTGGAGATACCTTCCACGATAATGGATGCCTTGACGGTATAGGTCGTGTCCTCGAGCATACCGCTTGCTAAAAAGCAACCAACGGTTGACAGCTTGTCGGAGGGGATAGCATCCCAAAGCACCTTGACGGTCGTCTTGCTGCCGTCGGTGAAGGATACCGTGACGCTTTCGGGAAGCGCGCCGTTTTTCTTGACACGGAAGAGATAAGAGGAAAGCTCCTTGGGGGTCTTTTGCTTAAAGCTCTTCTTCAGGGTGGCAAGACTGTCTGTCAGCGCCTTGGTAAGTGTATCGAGGGCTTCCTGTGTTTTGACGGTAACAATGCCGTTTTTCAGGGCAGTATAGGCGGTTTTGGTATCGGAATAGGAGGAAGTCGGGTAATCAAAGGCGTTGAGCATTTCGAATTCCGAGATGGCAGCCGACGCTTTGACGGTGTCGAGAGAGGAGGCAAGGGTGTCTTCGAGAAAGATGACCTCCGAAAGGCCGACAACGGAGGGGTCGCCGTAGTTTTCAAGAAGCTCAAACTTGATCTTTCGCGCGGTGATCTTGCCGAAGGAGATGATATCGGTTGCCTTCTGATCAGCAACAGCACCTGCCGATGTCAACTGATAGTTGTCAACAAGGATCCAATCCGCCGCGGTGGGGTTGGCTTTGTCGGTATAGTAGACTGCCATACGCTTGACACCGCGGTCGGGTTCGTTGAGCTGATTGTGGTTCCAAATCGCGGCGTTTGTCAGGTTGACGCTCTTGCCGAAATCGAAGATCAGCCAGCCCGTGCGCTGACCCTCCAGGGTGTGCCACATGGAGGTGCCGTTATAGGGGTTATCGTGGCCGGAATAGAGAATATTGGTGGGATTCAGCGTAAGGCCCGATTTGTCGATGAGGTTGCGGGAATGCGCCCAGCCGAGCTGCTCGGCTTGTGACCACATCGAGGAGGCGGTGACACCTGCGCTTGCGACCTCACGGAAGCTGCCTGCCGCCATGATGCGGACCTTGATCCTGACCGCACAGCCCGATGCACTCTTGCCCTTGACGGTGATCATACCGGTCTTGTTGAGGTCAAGCCCTTCGGTCTGCCAGGTGACGGTTTCCTTGACGAGCGCGCCCGCTTCGGTCACGAAGATCGCCTCTTCGGGGAGCAGAAGCTCGCTGTTTACGGTGTGGGATACGGTGGAGAAGCGCTCACGGAGGGAGTAGGCACCCGCGTCCGTGCAGTCCTTCGGGGTCAGAACGATCTCGGAGAACGAAAGCGTGCCCGAAGATTCGAGCGCCACAGCAAGATAACGGCCTTCGAGTGTGGAAAGATCGACTGTGACGAGATTCTCATTCTTCGGACAGTCCGAAAGTCGGATCTTCACAAGATATTCCGAGCGGTTCAGCTTCGAATAGGTCGTGCGCGCGCCCGGGTCTTCGTTCATAACGAAGAGATATGCCTTTTCAAGATCGGAGTCCTTCATCAGCGAGGACAGATGGAGATAGCATTTGCCGAGAGAGGTAGTGTAGCCGATATCCCCGAGAATGACGGCTGAGCCTGTCGGGGACTGATAGGCGGTCTCGTGCGTGACATCGAAGTCACAGAAGCCGTCAACGGCACGATCGGGACAGGCGTTGCCGTCCTGCGTTGCCGCCCACATGGTCTTGCGGAACAGAAGATTCTTGGTGTAATCGTAATCGGCGATATAGCGCGCGGGATATTCCGAAACATCTTCCTGCTTCCCGTAACGCGCGCCGATCTCTTTGAGAAGGGTATTGTATTTCGGGATCAGAACGCCTTTCTGATTGGGCGAGACGTTCAGAATGAAGACGGTGTCGCTGTCACGGAAGGTATTAAGGCTGTCAAGCACCCAATCAGCCGATTTGAAGGTCTCGTTATTGTATTTCGTGCACCAGAACCAGTGGCTTGAGGGGGTATTGCAGGAGATATTCAGATTGTCGAACCAAGCGGGTACGTTCTGACCTGCCGCCGATTCGAACATGGCGACCTCGCTTCTGACATTATTGGCCTCGCAGCTGATGTTGATCACGAGGCAGTTGGGCTGTAAGGTATGAACGAGATTGACGATCTCGTCATAGGGAAGCATCGAATAGTTGGGACCGCCCCACCAGGCGTTCCAGGCGTCGAAGATGATGAAGGGGATCTCGCCGTAATTGGTGAGAAGCTCGGTGAGCTGGGCTTTGATGAATTCAATATCGGTGGGGGTACAGCTTGAGGAGGTGATCTTGTGCTTGATGTCGAGCATCGAGAAGTAAAGTCCCGGCTTGATGCCTTCAGCACGGCAAGCGTCGGTGAATTCCTTGATGACGTCGTTTTGGTAGGTCGCCGAGCCGATATCGTAGTCGGTATAGGCGCTGTCCCAGAGATCGAAGCCATCGTGATGCTTGGTGGTAAGGACGGCGAAGGTCATGCCCGCGCTTTTCGCCGATCTTGCCCACTCGACGCAGTCCATCGAGGAGGGATTCCAGCTCTTGGGATCGAAGGTCGAGGTGCGGTTTTCGCCTGCCCAGTCGCCGCCGATGTTCGCGAATTCATACGTAGAGGAGTTGAAATGCAAAAACATGCCGAATCGCATATCGAGAAAGTCGCGAAGCAGCTCGGAGGTGTGGGTATACGCCTCGTGCGAGGGGTCAAGCTCGGTCACTCTGACCTTGACGGTGTCACGGCTTTCGCCGAGTGTGACCGTAACGGTGGTTTCTCCCAAAGCCACTGCCTTGACAACACCTTTACTGCTGACAGTGGCAATATCGGGATCGGAGGAAGAGAAAGCGGGTGTGCCGCTGATCCCGATCTTACGGGTGGTGAGGGTAGTGCTGCCTCCGACCTTCAGCGAAATGCTGTCGCGCGTGAGATACACGCCGCTGAAATCGTAATCGGTCTTGGCGTTTTCGGCATGCGAGACCAAGGCGAATGCCGTTAAGAGACAGACTGCCGTGAAAAATAAAAAGACAGTACGCAAAATGGAAGGGATCGACCGTGTCATAATACATCTCCTTAGGGTTCTTGATGCTTCTACTGTAGCACAAAAGATCGCATTTGTCACTATAAAATGAAAAAATCGTAATATTTGACATAAAAGATGAAAATCGAGAAAGTTTACTTGCTTTTTCAAGGCGGTTATGCTATCATAAAGAAAAGAGGTGATGAGATGGATACATCGATCGGGGTTCTTGATTCGCGGCTGTTTCTGTCAAAAGAAGATTTTGCGGTGTGGGACTGCCATACCGAGGGAAAGGGCGTTTTTGACGGCAAGCCGCATTTTCATGACTTTTATGAGCTTTCCTATTTTTACGGCGGCGAGGGTACGTACACGGTCAACGGTGTGAGCTATCCCGCAAGGGCGGGGCTTCTGACCCTGGCAACCCCCTCCGATTATCATATGCTGTCGGTCGGGCAGGGTAAAAGCCTTCATTATTATAACGTTATTTTCCGAGAGGGCTTTTTATCGGAGACGGTGACCTCTCCGATCTACCGAAAACGGCGCCCCACCGTATTACAGCCCGAGGGGGAGGATCGGGAGCGCTTTTTTGCCGCCATGCGCGAGATCTTTGAGGATTATGTGAGAGAATCGCAGGAATATACCCCGCCTCTGACGGCGCGTCTTGTGAAAAACGGGGTGGAATCGCTGGTGATCCGTATGCTGGCACGCCTTGGTGAGGGAGAGAGGGGTCTTTCGGAGAGTGAGGACGAAACGGTGCGCCGCGCGCTTTTGTACGTGCGTGAGCATTACCGCGAGCGTCTGACATTGCCCGAGGTCGCGCAGGCGGTCGAACGCTCGCCCGGGTATTTTTCGGGCTATTTTCATGAAAAAATGAAGATCCCCTTTTCGGAATATCTGCTCAGATTCCGTCTTCTGGCGGCGGCGAGCTACGTTTCGTCGGGCGATCTGCCCCTGAAGGAGATCGCCTATCTCCACGGCTTTCGTTCCTTCGGGTATTTTTCCTCGACCTTCAAAAGCTATTTCGGGCTGTCGCCCCGTGACTACCGTGCGGCGAGCCGTCGGTAGCGAAAAAGGAAGCGCGGAACAAATCGCCGAAAAGATGGGCTGAAATTTCCGCTTGGATATTGAAAAACAGAAAAAAATATGCTATACTGTGCTATACCGCTGACAAAAGCGTGACTGTAGCGCGGTAGGATCAGGATACAGAAAGGGATAATGACATGATACAGAAACCGAGAGGCACGATGGACATCCTGCCCGAAGACTCGCCGACCTGGCAATATATTGAAGAGACCGCACGCCGTGTGACCCGTAAATACGGCTTTTCGGAGATCCGTTTTCCCACCTTTGAGTCGACTGAACTCTTTCAGCGCGGTGTAGGTGGCACGACTGACGTAGTGCAAAAGGAAATGTACACCTTCACCGACCGTGAAGGCAGATCCTTTACCCTCCGCCCCGAGGGTACGGCTTGTGTGGCGCGTTCGCTGATCGAAAACGGCAAATGCTCCGACACGATGCCCTTGAAGCTGTTTTATCTCATCAACTGCTTCCGTTATGAAAAGCCGCAGGCAGGCAGATCGAGAGAATTTTATCAGTTCGGCACCGAGGTGTTCGGTTCGGCATCCGCTTTGACCGATGCCACCCTCATCTCGCTTGCGCACAGCTTTCTCACCGAGCTTGGGATCAAGGGCGTTCATCTCCATATCAACTCGATTGGCTGTCCTGAATGCCGTCCGCAGTACCGTGATGCGCTGAAGAGCTATTTCGCTTCCCGCAAGGGTGAGCTTTGCGAGACCTGTCTTTCCCGTCTTGATACCAATCCCATGCGTATTCTCGACTGCAAGAGTCCGATCTGCTCGGGCATCGCAAAGGACGCGCCCAAGACGATCGATCACCTTTGTCCCGACTGTGAGGCGCATTTTGCCGCCCTCAAGAGCTATCTGGAGGCGCAGGACATTCCCTATACCGTCGATCCCTCGATCGTCAGAGGTCTTGACTATTATACGCGCACCGTCTTCGAATTCATCGCCGACGGGATCGGCGCGCAGTCGACGGTTTGCGGCGGCGGTCGATATGACGGTCTTGTTTCCGAGCTGGGCGGCCCCAAGCTTCCCGCGTGCGGCTTTGCGATGGGTATCACTCGTCTCATTCTCGCGATGGAGGCATCGGGTGTTACGGTGGAAAAGCCGAAGGGTCCCCTTCTGTATATCGCGCCCCTTGGGGAGAGCGCACGTGTGAAGGCGCTTTCGATCGTTTCCGCGCTTCGTAAGAGCGGCATCGTTGCCGAGTGCGATATCGTGGGCAGAAGCCTGAAGGCGCAGATGAAATATGCCGACAAGATCGGCGCGGAATATACCCTGATGCTCGGTGATTCCGAGATCGAAACAGGCAAAGCCAATCTCAAGCGTATGTCCGATTCCACCCAAAGCGAGGTTTCGCTCGACGGAATCGAAAGCTATCTCAAGACGCTGCGTGAATAAATTCTCATATAAGAAAGCCCTTGCTCTCGCTAATCGGCGAGAGCAAGGGCTTTCTTTACGGGAACATGAGAAAATACCGCTTACTTTGTAAACAAATTATGAACATTTCGGAAAAAGTGTCACCAAAATAAAAAAACGGTGTCTATATAAGTGAAGGGGATAGAAAAAATTGATTTTGTAAACAAATTGTAAATAACGCGAAAAAGTTGTTACCAAATGGCTATTTTTTTCGTCTATATAAGTGAAGGGCATATTTTGAAGGATCCGGAACATTTTGAAGCGTTGAATTCTTTTATTTTCGGTGTTTAAGCCGTGAAATAACACCGTCCACACAGGGGAAACGGCAAATAAACGATATTTGACAGAGTGGCATTCGTATGCTATACTGTCGGAAAGGAATGCGATATGAACGTTTTTTGTTATGAAGCACGTTTTTCAAGATCAGGTCCGCTTCTTTTTCGCATAAGGACGCGTGCCGTGTTCTGATGCGGTACGCTCTTTGAAAAAAAGAACGAGATAACAAGACTAATGTAATAAGGAGAAAATAAACATGAAAAACAAAGG
>JAFVYN010000017.1 GCA_017508605.1 Clostridia bacterium | reverse complement strand
GTCGTACAGGTTGGACATTCGACAGAGGGATCCGTGGTGGTGACTTGGGGCTTTGTGTTTTTGTCGCCGCCACCGCAGGAAACGAGAAGCATAAGTCCCGTTACCGTGAGGAGAAGGACAAGCACGGTGAGTAATTTCTTCATAAAGCTCTCCGATCTGTCGCTTGATGCGACATTTTTTTGCTTAAAGGGATTGTTTACCTTCATTATACCATAAAGTTCTGATGATTGCAATAATTTTTTACGGTATAAAAAAACCCCTCACAACTGTGAGGGGTTTTGGGCGATTATTTTGTTTTGTCAGAATCGTTGAGGAAGGCAAAGTCGCCTTTTTCACTTGCTTTCTTTTCCTTCTTCTCTTTCTTTGCTTCTTTTGCGGCAAGGTAAGCTTCGGGGAAGGTTACTTCGGGAGAGCCTTCAGCGTAGTGCTCGCAAAGCATATCGGAGGGAAGAGGGATCTTCTTGACCAGCTTGCGGATGATCGAAATATACAGCCAAACGGTGGTGATAAGGTAGACGGCAAGAACAGCAAGGAAGATCACGACGTAGACCTTCATCTTGGTGCTGAGATAAACGCTGTCAGGTGCGCCTACAGTCTGCATGATGCCGGGGAAGAAAGAAGCGGCGCCGGTGACAAAGAGCGTGGGAACGACCATGGCTACGAGGCTGTTCGTCAGTATGTAAGCGCCGGCCATGAAGAGAGGAGCCACGAGGAAGAGCGTAAAGAAGACGGCGTGAGGAAGCTCAAAGGTCATGATCTCAAGGGACGTGAAATGATCCACTCTGTCCTTGGCATATTCGATAAGATGCTGGAAGTTAGAGGTCAGGAAAATGAAGAGAGCAACGCACGCGTAGGTGATAACAAGCGGCATGAATACGCGGAGTGCTTTGCCTGCGCCTGCTTTACGGAACGCAAAGCATCCGAAGGCGATGAAGACTGCCATAAAGCATACCATTGCCACAAGATACAGCGTGGACTGTATATTGCCCATCATGCTATAAAGCAGGGCGAAGCCGAGAAGGGGAAGAGCGGCAAGCGTGCCCCACATCCAAGGCGATTGCTCAGGGAAGGAAATACCGAGAGAGTACTGTCCCGTGCTCTTGGCAACCACGATCAAGAGAGCGACCATAACCACAAGAAGGGTGATGATGCGGCTGATTCCGGAAATCGTGCCGATGGCATCGGCGGTGTTTGTGAAGTTGGAGTCGTTATCGGGAGCGGCACTCGGATTCCAGATGAGAGAACTCAACACGTACCAATTGACAATGGTATCGATTTTGGCTTTGTCTTTGGGATCGTTCTTGTCAAGAGGACGGGTGATGTCTTTTTCTTTGTTTTCCACGATGTCGCGAGCATCATTCAGATTCTGAAGATACGCTTCGGGATCGACACCGACAGGGGTGATTGCCTCAATGCCGGAGGTGTCTTTGTCGAAGAAAAACGTATGAAGAGCATCGTACGCTTCGCCTGTGAAGCCGAATCTGTTCGCGGCGAGCTGAGCAAGCTCGGGGTAGGTTCTGGTCATTCTCGCCCAAACGGTCGAACGGTTGGCGTACTCCAGTACCCGTTCATCATACTCGTCAAGAGAGATCAGCATCAGAAACGCGGCTTCTTTGTTCAGCTGTTTTTGAAGCTCTTCGTCGATCTCCTGAATCTTTTGATTCTTGAGCGCCTCGATGTCGAAGCCGATGGCACTGATGTAGCCTTCCTTCTTTTCGTTTTCGGTCTCTGTGTTTTCGGTGAGGTTCATGTCGAGGTGGAAGGCACCGAACAATAGACCTGCGATCAGCAGAGCCGAAAGAATGTAAATGTATACATATTTGAATTTGGAGAAGTGACCGACAGTCTTTTTGGTGGACATTTCGGTCGTGGTGACATTTTGATCCATAGATACACTCCTACACTTTCTATATATCTTAATTCTAATGTTACCACATCAAAAGAAGTTTGTCAAGTGCTGACAAAAACCTTTTTGCAAATTTTCCTCATTTTGTGCGAAAAAGATATATAGAGGAGAGAGTGGAAAGCTTTAGAGGATACCGCCCTACGGTTCGGAAATATCGTTTTGCGAAAACAATTCCCCCACTTGTCGTCTCTTGCTGTCCTAAAAAAAAGAGGACAGCGATTTTTCGCTGTCCTCTTGCGTGGCAAGTG
>JAFVYN010000145.1 GCA_017508605.1 Clostridia bacterium | reverse complement strand
CTTTGTTTCAGGTTATGTGGGCGCCGCCCACTCCCGCGACCATTTTTAAAAAAGGTCAATCAAAAACTTTCAAGAAGTAGAGGCGCCAACCAAAGCCTCTCCCCACGGGAGAGGTGGCGGCGCAGCCGACGGAGAGGGCGAAGCAAACAGGAATCGTTTACTCTCAAAAGAGTACCACCCAAAAAGGATTCCGACAGAGATACCGTTACATAAAAAAACGCGCCTTGTGTCAGCGCTGAGGGGAAGAGTGAGCGCTGACACAAGGCTTTGCTTCAGGTTATGTGGGCGCCGCCCACACCCGTGACCTTTTTGAAAAAAGGTCAATCAAAAACTTTTGGTTTTGGGTGCATCTGCAAGGGCAGAGCAATCAAAAACTTTTGTACTTGGATGCGTCGGCAGAGGTGGAGTGAGCCGAGGGTTTATTTTGTGAGGGCGGCGATGAGCATTTCAGAGAGGAGGGCATAGCCTTCTTCGTTGAGGTGGAGCTTATCGCGGAAGCCCATATTTGCCATCGACGAGCCTTTTTCCTTCATAGCGGAGGCAAAATCAACGATCTTGACCTGCTCGTTATCCGCGGCATAGTCGGTGACGATCTCGTTCGAAATAGCATATTCCTCCCATTTTTGCGGGAACATTTCGTTATCGCAGACCGTGACGTAATAAACGGTGGCATCGGGGAACAGGTCCAGGAGACCTTCGATCACGGCGATGACGTCATAGCCGCAGACCGATCCCGCCTTGCCGCGGTCGATATCGTTGACACCAATGTGCAGAATGATCGCCTCGGGGTTATACAGCGCAAGCTGAGAAAGAGCATTGTACCAATCGCCCGTTTCGGTGCCGCCCACGCCGACCGTAACAGCATCAAGGGGCTTCATCTGGCGATCAAAATGCTGCCACGAGGTTTTGGCGGTATAGGAGTCACCGAGGACGAGAGTCTTGACGGCGAGCTTTTCTTCCTTTTCGGTATGGACGAGGTGCATGGTATGGAGGATCGCGCCGTCCTCACGGGAGTAGAGGTTGACAGTATGCACACCGGCATAGGGAATCGTGATCTTCCAGGTGTCATGCTGCAAGAGCTTGCCCGGACCGACGGCGATCGTATCGGTCAGCTCGACGATCGCGCCGCCGTTGACGCTGATAAAGACCGAGTCGGCAGTTGCGCTCTTGAAGCTTGTGGTAAAGGACACGTAATACTCACCGGGTGTGGAAAAGTCAATGACGTAGGATGCTTTGGGAGAGATATTGTTGGTTGCCCACTGTACGCCCGCGTCGGGATAGACCTGAATGCCGGGATAGGCGACGCTTCTTTCCCAGATGAAATCGTGGGCGATACTATTGGCTTTGCCGCTGACGGTATAGGCGTATTTGCCGTTCATCAGGGCATCGACGAGGTTGATCTTCACCTCACCGTCTCTTTCCTTGTACAGCTCGGTGGCTTTGGCGTTTTGGCGTTTGCTGACGGTCTCTTCACTGCCGTCAGCAAAGCTTTCGCTGTCCGAGGTCGACATGACGATCTGATGCAGAAGCACGCCGTCCTCACGGACGTGGATCGTCAGGGTATGCTCGCCCGCCGTCTCAACGTCGAGATACCAGAGGGTATTGCCGCTCCACCGTTCGTCACCGACGATATCGCGGCTGTCGGTACAGGCAACGAGAGCGCCGCTGTCAAGACTTGCATAGACCGAATTGCTGGTGGTGTTGGGGTGGCTTGAGAGGAAATAGAGATAATAGCGTCCCGCCGTTTGGAAATTGACGGTATAATGCAGCTGAGGTGCTTCGGCGAAGGCGTAATTGATCTCCCAGAAATTGTTGTCGGAAGGGGTTTGCTCAATGCCGTCAAGCGCGGTATCGGAGGCGGCAAAGGAGAGGTTTGATCCTGCCGAGGAATAGGCGGCATAGGGCGAAAGCTCAAGGGCGGCGGAGGCGTTGATCACGACCTTACCGTTTTCCTCAAGAAACGCGCCGCTTACGGTGTTTTCATTTTCAAAATAGCGCTGGCACGCGGGCTTATTGCCGCTCTTGACAAAGGATGCCATGTTATATCCCGCATCCTTGCCGATCAGCTCATAGCCCTTTTGCGAGAAGTGGAATTCGTCCTTCATATAGCCGTAGCGGTGAAGGTCGGGCAGAATGAGAGAGATCACGGTGGCATCCTCGCTGTCCTCACAGAAGAGGATCTGCGCATTGCGGATGGTATCGTATTTCGCGCGGCGCTTACCGTCGGCGCCGTTATACGTGCCGATCGGGATCACAAAGGTTTCGTCTGCCCCGATGTCCTCCTTGAAGCCTGCGACGATCCCCGCAAGTGTTTCGGTATACGCCTCGGCGCTGACACCGTTGTCACCGTCCGACTCGCCCTGAAGCCATACCACGTAGGTATGCTTCACCTTGAGGGACGCATTGCCGCTTTCGTATTCGGCATTCAGAAAAGCTTTGGCGGCATTTACACGCGCGACGGCATCGTCATATACCGACGTGCCGACGTCAAAGAAGCCGATCTGCTCGCCGCCCTTGGAACAGGAAACGGCAACGATGGGCGTACCCGTCGACTGATAATAGCTTTCGCAGAAGGCGGAAACCATCGAGCCTGTCTTTTTGTTTTCGGTCACACCGCTTTCGGGATTGTTTTCGTTCACGCCGAACGGCTCGGTCAGGGGATAAAGCTTGGTGGGGTCGGAGATCGCGCGGAATTCATACGCGTGACCCTCGGGAACTGCGGTAGCGGAGGAAGCGTTGCCTCTGCCCGCCATATTGGACTGTCCGATAAACAAAACGAGGTCGACACCTTCTTCAAGAACAGGAGTGTCATGATGGTCATCCTTTGTGGAGACGGGATCGGAATCGGGCACAGGCGTTTGGGTCGTTGTCACGCCCGAGGTCGTATTGTCCTTGTCGGTTGTGACCTCACTGTCACCGCAGCTGACAAGCAGGGTCGGCATCACAAGACAAAGAGCAAGAAGCGCACAAAAGAGGGATATGAGATGTCTTTTCATAAAAGTATCCTCCGTAATATGATAATGCTATTGTATCACGAAAGTGTCCTTCTGTCAAGAAAGCCCCATCCAAACGCCGGTTCAAAAATAGGAAAAGCAGACACCCCCTTTGCCGGCGCACCCCTTTTTCGCCCCTCCTCTCACGTTCCCCTCGCCCATGCACCCTGGTTTAAAAGTTTTTGATCGACCTTTTTCCAAAAAGGTCGCGGGTGTGGGCAGCGCCCACGAAACCTGAAGCAAAGCCTTGTGTCAGCGCTCACTCTTCCCCTCAGCGCTGACACAAGGCGCCTTTTTCTGTTGCGGTATCTCTGTCGAAGCCTTTTTCGGACGGTACTCTTTTTGAGAGTAAACGATTACCGTTCGTCACGCCCTCTCCGTCCCTTCGGGACACCTCTCCCGTGGGGAGAGGCTTGAGTTAGCGCCTCTACTTCTTGAAAGTTTTCTCAAAAGCAACCGCACGAAGGGGTCTCAGCTGATTTAAGGCATCGGGATTCAAGGCGGAGGCTTCTCCACGTTACCCGCGGACGAAAAAACATCCCCGATCGGGGGATCGGGGATGTTTTGATCGGGGAGGAATTACTGATACTGATAGCTTTTCAGATGCTTTTCGAATACCGGAGTCCACCATTCCTCATAGCCGAGGACGTTGGGGTGGATGGTATCGGACATATAGCGGTTGTAGTCTGCCGTGGGGAGGGATGCCATTTCGAGATCGAAGAACATATCGATCACGCCGATGCCCCATTTCTCCTCAAGGTCATAAAGGGCAAGAACCATCTGCGCATAGAGGTTGCTGTTGTAGTTCGTGCCGGTGAAGAAGGATACCTCGCAGTCCCACGTGGTCTTGGCATAGCAGATGATGTATTCCATCGCGCCGATGATGGTCGTGGTGTCGAAGTCCTCAAGGTTATAGGAATCGCTGATCGTACCGAGAGGCTTGTTATTGGTAGCGTCGTTGGTCGAAAGCTGAACGATCAGATGATCGACTGCCGCGTTCTTGTCGAAATTCGTGCCGTTGACAAGACGGTATACGTAGGAATTGTCATTCGAGGTGACGAGAGTCGTACCCGAAACAGCTTCCTTTACAACGGTGCAGTTGTTACGCTCTGCGATGAAGTCTGCCATCGACTTACCGCCCGAAGCCGAGCCGTAGGTGACAGACGAGCCGAGGAAGTAGAAGGTCTTGCCTTCAAGTGAGCTTTCGGGAGCGGGCTTGGTCGAGCCTGTGGTGATCACGTCACCCTTGTTGTCGGTAAGCTCAACTTCAAAATAGCTGTACGCACCGTTCGGGATGTTGACGATCACCGTACCGAAGAAGGCTTCGTCCTCCCCTGCGGTAAAGACTTCGTCATTGGCGATGATGTTATAATAGAGGAAATAATCACTTTCGTTGCCGCCGAGAACACCGCCCGTGCTCTTGACGGGATTGCCGTTCTTGTCATAGAACGAGATCTTGACGTTGACGGTGGGGATCGTTTCGAGCTTGTTCAGATCGGCAAGGATGAGAATGCGGAGATCGTGACCGCCCGCGGAGGGTCTGGTCTGCGCAAAGATCGAAGCGACCTTGTCGTCGTCGAGGGTCATCGTGCCGTCGGTATTGCGCTTGGTATATACGTTGAAATTCTTGTCAAGCGTACCGACAAGCTCACCCGTTACGGTACCGGCAATGCTGCCCGTGACCGAGGTGTCAACGATGAAGCCGTTCTTCTTGGCATAACCGACGATACCGCCCGAGGAAGCGCCTTCCGAGATCTTACCGAAGAAGCCGCAGTCCGAGATCATGTACCAACGGTTGCCGCCCGAGGAGATGTTACCCGCGATACCGCCGACGTTTGCCTTACCCGAGAGGGTAGCGGAAACGGTGCAGTTCAGAACACGGACACATTCCGAGCCGAGGATGCCGAAGATACCGCCGATATCCGCATTGGGGCTGTCAGAGGTGATCGAGCATTCCTTGTCGAGGTGGCAGTTGAGATACGACTGGATATAGTCTCTGCCGGGGTTTTCAGGTGCGTAAGCGACCCAGCCCGCGATACCGCCGACAACGGTAGCACTGTTGAGGTTGCCTGTAACGATGATGTCCACGTTCTTGAGCGAGCAGTTGTAGAAGCTGCCGCGGTTCGATTCGCCCGCGATACCGCCGACGTTGTATTTCACGCCGTCACCCGAAACGGTAAGGGTGGAGTCCGCGATGGTAAGGTTCTTGACAACACCGAATATCTTAGAATTGTAGTTGTTACCGAGCATACCCATGAGAAGACCGTGCTTGGTATCGTTAGCCGCATTTTCTACCGTGACCGTGAGACCCTTGATCATGTGGCCGTTGCCCTCAAAGGTGCCGCGGAATTTTACCATGGGCGTCCATGCCTTATCGGTCATATCGATATCGGCGGTGAGAATGGCGTTGTCGATCAGACGGATGCGGTATGCGTTGTTCGTGCCGTTGACATAGGTGGCAAACCAACGAAGCTCATCGGCGGTGGAGATCAGGAAGTTACCGTCGTCGGTCTTGGGGGCTTTGCCGTAGGTTGCGACGTCATCCACGAAGGTGATGACGGTGGGTTCTTCGTACCAACCGACAACTGCCTCAAGCGAGGTGTTGTTGGTGAGATTGGTGATTGCGAAAATTGGGGTCTTTCTGCCGGTGTAGATATCGCCTGCGATCACACCCGACTTCGTGCCGGAGATCGTGCCGCCGACGGTGATGTTGACGAACTTGGGGTTGTTGGTGACGTTGTAACGTCCGACCACGCCGCCTGCCACGTTATTCGTGGAGGTGACGGTAGCGGAGCAGTCGATGTCCTGCATGTGGAGACAGTCGGCATTGTGCTTACCGACGATACCGCCCGCGATATTCTTGGTGGAGGTAACAGAGCAGTCAGCGTCAGCCTTGATACCGAAGAAACGGATATCGGCGATTTGATCGTCTCTGATCGAAGAATACAGCGTAATACCTGCAAGAAGAGCGCCCGAGGAGTTGCCCGTGCCGTCGAAGGTGACGTCAACGTTTTCAAAGGTGATATCGAAAGCGTCATTGCGGTCAGCCTTGCCACAGAGCGCGCCGACGAAGACCTCACCGCTGGTGGAGGAGACCTTGATCGAGCAATCCTTCATGGTGAGGTTCATGACCTCGCCGAAGAGATAATCGTTGTAGCCGTTTCCGAGCGTGTTGAAGAGCAGACCGTAGTTGCCGCCTCCGACGTTTTCAGCTGTTCTGTGAAGATTTGAAATGGTGTGTCCCTGACCGTCAAAGATACCGTAGTAGCTCTGCGTGGGAGCGGTGTAGCTGACGCCCGACATATCGAGGTCGGCTGTCAGCTTGGCGTTTGCCGAACGGTTGCCGCCGTTGACAAGTGCCGCGAAGTCAACGAGATCCTGAGGTGTTGCGATCTCGTAATAGCCCTTTGTGTCCTGCGTAAGCGCATTGACGGAAAGTGCTGCGAGTGTCACAAGCGAGATCACGATGACTGCTGTGAGGAGAATTTTCCATGCTTTTTTTATGTGGATCGTTCCTTTCACGGGTATATTACCCTATTTTGATCAAATACAGTATACCATGGTGTCTGTTTTTTGGCAAGAGATCGGATAAAAAAGAGCAGTATTGTGCAAGAACTTTTGATCCGTAAAGCAAAAATGTGATATAACAAAATCCGACCGCAGGCTTTGGCATGCGGTCGGACGGTTATGGATGGGATGATGACTCTCTGCGGGATCACCGTGAGCTTCTGACGTATTTGGTGCTTCTCGCGCTGCCGATCTTGATGAGCATACCGCTTTCTTCCAGGCGGCGCAGCAGTCTTGAGGCGGTGGAGGGGCTTGTACCGAAGCGCTTTTCTAGATCCTGACGGGTCACGCCGTTGTTCTCGAGCGCCATGGCAAGAACGATCTCTTCCTCGCTGGTATACAGGGCGTTTTTGGTTTTTTCCACGGGAGCTGTCATGAGGGTAACGCGAACGGCGTTTGCCGTGGCGTCAAGCTTAGCGGACAGAGCGCTCACGCCTTGTGTGAGGCGCTTCAGTCCGATACCCTGGAGCAGGGAAAGACCGAGCGAGGCAAACAGGGAAGCAAGGGCGGGATTGCGGCACACACTCACGCCGAGGATCGCGTCCTCAGCCGTCAGGGGTGCGGGAAGTCCGCCGGGAGAGGTGAATTCCATGCGGCCTTGATAGATGCTGACGAGGATCGGAGCATCCACACGGTAATCACGGTGGATCAGGGCGTTGACGAGACATTCCTTGAGAAGCGCTTCCTCTTCCTCAGACTGCGCTCTTGCGCACATGCTGATGAAGGAAGCGGCATCGTTTACCTGGCGGAGAAGCGATCCCGAGAAGCTGTGCGAGCGTGTGGGAGCGGTGTTGTCCTTATCAAAGACGGCGACCTTGACGGTATGGGAACATTGGTCGGAGATGAGATAGGCAAGCCCGGTATAAAAGCCGTCGCGCATAAAGGTGCTTGCGGTCGGGTCGAAGGGAATATTACGCATATCAAATTCCCATGAGGCATCGGAGAACGAGAGATCCTCTGTCGCAAGGCGTGTGGCTTCATAGGGAAGGTTCTCCTTGGCGAAAAGTTCACCGAGCGTACGGCTGTCGGCAGGAGCGATGCCGTATTCGACAGCGATCCAGACGCGCGATCTTCCGTCCTCGTTGAGAGAATAGGGAAGGCGGTCGCCCCGTGTCAGAGAGATCACGGTCTCGCCTGTTTCGGCGGGATAGTAGGAAAGAAGGGGCGTGACATCGGGTCGGATGCGCTTGATGGCATCCTTCAGCTCGGGTAAAAGCTCGTTTTTGACGGTAACCTCGCCGCCCCGCGTATTGGCATACGCCACAACGGTGCGAAGTGCCTTGTCGATTCTCAATGTATTCGGTGTATATTTCGTCATGATCATTCTCCTCAGAAGTGTTCTTTTGACAGTATACACGATCTCGTCAATCTTGTCAAGAGATTTGACGTGATTTGACGAGATATTTTTGGAAAGTGATGCCAAAGGAGGGGGCTTTTTGGGTGGCAGAGAGCCTTCTTGCGGTTACTGTTTACCACCATGTGTTGCCCTCTCCGTCGGCTTCGCCGCCACCGTCTCGCTGCGGCTCGGTCACGCTCCGGCTCTGACTTGCCCCCGGCAAGTCATTCACTACCGTCGCGCCGCTTCGCTACCCAAAGGGAGAGGCTTGGGTCGGAGTCGCCATTTGGATAGAGGGTTTATTTCGCATAGAGTTTGTTAGTAAAGCCCTCTCACCCGCTACGCTTAAGTTAGCGCTGATGATTGGACGGAGATGTGAATATGAAAAGCCAAAAGGAATCAGTCCGAACGGTCAATCGGACAGTAATTGAGCCTCTCCCCACGGGAGAGGTGTCCCGAAGGGACGGAGAGGGCGTGACGAAAGGGAATCGCTTACTCCAAAAAAAGTACCACCCGAATAGGACTTCGACAAGAATACCGCAACACAAAACTCGCGCCTTGTGTCAGCGCTGAGGGGAAGAGTGAGCGCTGACACAAGGCTTTGCTTGCAGGTTTCGTGGGCGCCGCCCACACCCGCGACCTTTTTGAAAAAAGGTCAATCAAAAACTTTTGAAAAAGGGGCGCCAACCAAAAGGCTCTCCCCACGGGAGAGCTCCCGCGTAGCGGGTGAGAGGGCTTTTCTGACAAGCGTGCAATTCACTTTAACGAAAAATACCACCCGAATAAGACTTCGACAAGAATACCGTTTCACAAAAAACGCGCCTTGTGTCAGCGCTGAGGGGAAGAGTGAGCGCTGACACAAGGCTTTGCTTCAGGTTTCGTGGGCGCCGCCCACACCCGCGACCTTTTTGAAAAAAGGTCGATCAAAAACTTTTGGTCTTGGGAAAATTGGCAAGGGTAGAGTGGGTGAAAAGCTTCCGCAAAAGAAAAGCCCGTCAAGTACCGTGCGGTATCTGACGGGGGGATTGTCGGGTGGATGAGATTATTTTCTTGAGGATTTCGGGTTGACGTACAGACGCCAATCAAGGTCGCCGGCGTCAAGAGCGCGGACGATGACTTCGGCGGTTGCGATATTGGTGGCAACGGGGATATTATAAAGGTCGCAGTTGCGCATGATCTCGGTGTAGCTTTCTTCATGATAGCCCGCGGGGGTGGTATCACGGAAGAACAAAAGCACGTCGATCTCGTTATAAGCAACGCGGGAGGCGATCTGTTCAGCGCCGCCATGGGCACCGGGCATCATTTTTTCAATGGTGAGTCCCGTGGCGTCGGTGATGTACTTGGCTGTGGTAGCGGTGGCGCAGATGGAATGTTTACAGAGGATGCCGCAATACGCAATGCAAAACTCAGCCATGAGTTCTTTTTTGGTATCATCGGCAATAATGGCAATTTCCATAGGACTAAACCGTGCTTTCGCTTTGAGCAAAAGCTCCTTTCTGACAAATTTTTAATATACAGACGAAAATAGAAACCGTAACGCAAAGTCCATATTCGGCTTATTATAGCACAATTATCCATGTTTTGTCAACGGCTTTTTTATTTTTGTCGAAAAATTTTCGTTTCAGACCGAAAAAGTCCGAAAAATCGCGCCTTTTATTTTTTTGAGGAAGTTTGTGTGAACTCTTTGCGATAACGGTTGACAAAAATCAAAGACATGGTATAATATAAGGTAGACTATTAAATCAAAGGATATACACATATGAAAAAATTGATTACAATGATTCTTCTTCTGGCGATGACACTGTCTTTTTCGGCTTGCGGCAATGATCAGGGCGACGTGCCTTATGGCATGAAGCTTGCCAGCGATCCCGAAACGGTCGATTATCTGGTATACGTGCCCGAGGATTGGGCGGTGACCGTCAAGGCGGGCATGACGATGGCGCAGGTATCCCTTGCCGATGCCACCAATATGATCGTGACCAACCATTCGCACACGAACGTCAGTGAATACCGTGACAGTAAAAACACGCTGATCGCCTATCTGTACGGCGCCGATGCCGTGAAGCTGCCCTCGTCCGACGTCGAGGTCGATCCCGAGCTGTACGACAAGGACGGCTACCGCAAATATGACGACGGTCTTCTTCAGGTGACGGGCAGTTATCTGAACCGTGTTTACAGTCTGTTCGACACCGAAACGGCAGATGACGGCAGTGTAAAGTCCACCTTCCAAATGATCGAGTCGCCCTCCTTCACCACGCTCAAGAAGAGAAACGGTGCTGTGGCGGCGATCACCTTCGTTTACAGCGGTAAGCTTGACGGTGCTGAGGTACAGCAGAAAATGGTTCTCGCTTACGAGGATGCGTATTTCTATAACATCACCTTCTCGACCGCTCCCATGATTTACGATTCTCACGCCGCGACCTTCTCGACCATTCTTGAGAACTTCACCTTTGAGGGCTGATATGATCTATCTTGACAATTCCGCCACCACGCCCCTGACGCTTGCCGTCAAAGAGGCGATGATCGGCGCGATGGATGTGTTCGGCAACCCTTCCTCCCTGCATTCGGCGGGTCTTGAAGCCGAAAAGCTGGTGAGAAAGGCGAGAGAGCAGGTCTATCAGGCGCTTTCCATCCGCAATCCCGACGGCTACCGTATCTTTTTCACCGCAAGCGGAAGCGAGGCGAACAATCAGATCCTCTTCGGTACGGTTTCGGCGAAGAATTACCGCACGCCCCCCCGCATTATCACCACCTCAAGCGAGCATCCCTCGATCGCAGAGCCTTTGGCGGTGCTGGAAAAACGTGGGATCGAGGTCGTCCGTCTGTCCACCGCGCGGGGCGAGATCGATCTTGACGAGCTGAAGCGTGCCATGACCCCGAACACCGTACTGCTTTCGATCATGACCGTCAACAACGAGACCGGCGCGGTCTATGATATCAAACGTATCTTTTCTCTTGCCAAGCGCATCAATCCCTCTGTCATCACGCACACCGACTGTGTGCAGGGCTTTATGAAGTTGCCCTTCTCCCCCGAGACCTGTTTTTGTGATGCGGTCTCGCTGTCGGCACACAAGATCGGCGGACCTAAGGGTGTTGGCGCTCTGGTACTTGCCAAGCCCCTTCTGACTGCCAAACGGGTATCCCCCCTCATTTACGGCGGCGGTCAGGAATCAGGCATGCGATCGGGTACCGAAAACACCGTCGGGATCGTGGGCTTCGGCGCGGCGGCAGAGGAATCCGCCAAAAGACTGACGGCATTCTGTGAAGCCATGCCCCGTCTTCGCGAGAGCTTTCTGAACGCCTTGCCCGACAGTGTCCGTGTGAACACCCCCGTTCGCTACGCGCCCCACATCATCAGTCTGACCCTCCCCCGTCTTCGTTCGGAAACGGTACTTCATTTTCTTTCGGCAAAGGGGATCTTCGTCTCCTCCGGCTCAGCCTGTGCCTCCAACAAAAAAGGCTCAAACTACGTTCTGCCCGCCTTCGGTCTGACCGACGCCGAGGCAGACACCACCATCCGCGTCAGTCTCGGTCACGCTACGACCGAGGAGGAGCTTCTCGTCACCGCCGCCGCCATCACCGAGGCGATCGACACCCTGATCCGCTCCTGAGACAGCAATTTCAACCGTCCCCGAGAGGGCTTTTTCGATACTGTACATAAAAAAGAGAGAATGCATCGGTTATTCCCGATACGTTCTCTCTTTTTATTTGTGTTTTCAGGCTTTTGGAAATTTGCCCGACTTATTCGGTTCTGAGCGCTTCCACGGGGTCACGCTTGGCAGCCATGCGGGAGGGGAAGAGACCCGCGATCATGGTCAGAACGACGCTGATCAGAACGAGCGTCACGGCGTGCATCGGCTCAAGGAAGGCGGCAAGGGTGGAGATGCCCGACAGCGTCTGAATGATCAGATTGATCGGGATGCAGAGCAGAAGCGAAATGCCGATACCGAAGAGACCCGCGGCAAGACCCACGATGATCGTTTCGGCATTGAAGACCAGCGAAACGTCGCGCTTCGAAGCACCGATCGAACGGAGGATACCGATCTCCTTGGTGCGCTCCAGCACCGAGATATAGGTGATGATACCGATCATGATCGAGGATACCACCAGCGAGATCGACACGAAGGCGATCAGGACGTAGGAAATGGCGTCGATGATCTTGGTCACGCCTGACAGAAGCAGGGCGATATAGTCGGTATATTCAATTCTGTCTTTTTCTTCAACGGTTTGGTTATAGCCCTTGATGATCTCGCCGATGGCGTCCTTATCCTCGAAGGTGACGGCATAGATATTGATCGACGAGGGAGTGTCTGCCGAGATCACGCCGAGAGACGCAAGGTTCTCGGCAAGGGTCTTTTTCGAGGTCTTCGAGGGCATATAGCTGTCATAATACGAAACGAGGACCTTTTCGTCGGTTTCCGCGGTATAGGTGGCATCGAAGAGCGCGGCGATCTTTTCAAACTTCGCCGCCGCCAGATTGGGCATGGTGTCGGAATACTGCGCGTACAGGGTAGCGGCATCCTTCTTGGCAACGCTCATCAGCGCGCTTTGGAAGGCGGCATCGTCAAGACCCTGCAGATAGATCATGATCTCCTGCATACTCATGGTGGTGGCGTTCGTCCAAGCTGCCGCGATATAGCCCATCTGCGCCTCTTTTGTGCCGAGGGCGGGGTTCTGGAGGATCTGTGCCGCGAAGAAGGCAAGCTCCTCTTCGGAGGGGGTGTTCATCAGGGTGTTGACACGGTTTTCGGCATCGGTCTTATAGGCGATCTCGACCATGCCCGCAAGAGCCTCCTTCATCATTTCGGTCAGCTCTTCGTCGGTGTAATCCTTGAGATAAGGCTCAAGCGCTTCGACCGACATGCCGTAGTTTTCGGCAATGGCGGCGATCATCTTATCGCGCGTGTCATAGCCCTTCATCATTTCGGTCACGGTGTTCTCGATATAGCCCTCGGGCGGTGTCGAGAGGATAACGGTGTAGAGCTTGGTCTTTTCCTCGGCGGTGAGGCTTTCAAAATATGCCTTGATCTTTTCCGCTTTCTGAGGATCGGTCAGATCGTTGTCCTCGGTGAGCGTGAAGGGAAGACCGGTGAGAACGTCAAAATTCTCGTTTTTGGGGTCATGCTGTGCCTTGACAACGGGGGTTTTGTTGTTTTCTTCGATGAGATATTCGGTCAGGGCGGCGGTATAGCCGAAGGGCGAGGAAAGAGAGCCGCCCGCGGCATCGTCATTCTGACGGATGATACCCGAGATCTTCAGCGTCAGCGAGGCGTTGATCTTATCCTTCATGAGAGCGGCGTCACCGACGTAATCGTAAATGCCGGTAGTTTCATTAAGCTGATAGAAATCGCCGGGCAGTACCACGCGGAGCGGGATGTTGAGAACGTCGGCATATTCGACCTTCCGTTCGGAATAGGGGATCTTTTCGCCCGAAAGCACCGCTTCGAGCATCGAAAGGATCTCTTCCTCGGGCATATAGCCGAGGGCGTAGAAGGCAAGGTCGGAGATCTCGTTCTTGTCATTGACAATGAGGACGATCTCGTTTTCCGCTTCGGGCCATGCGCCGTAAATGAGGTCATACTGCTCGTAGATCATATCCGAGATCAGCTCTCCGTTTTTGCCGGGGAGCATTTCCTGCCAGAGATTGATCATGGCGAGGTTCGATGACATCATATTGTAAAAATTCTCGTTGGCTGAGGTATCCCCGCCCACGTTCTTGAGACCCTCCGAAAGGTCGCAGGGAACGAATTCGCCCGCCTGATTCTTGACGTATACGTGCAGGGGCATCGAATAGCGGTACTGAATGGCGGATACGTATTTCGAAAGCTCTGTCGTGGCAGTGGCGGGATCCATTTCTTTGTCGAGAAATGCCTTGAAGTCGGTGAGGTTGTTCTGCTTTTTCTCGGCGGCAAAGAGGGTATTGAAGAGCTGGTAAAGCTGCGGATCGGAATAGACCGCGTCATTTTCATGCTCGGTTTTGCCCTCCGCCGAATCGGCGCCCGCGCCAAGCATGGCGGCAATATCGTTTTCTTCCTTCAGAATGCTGATGGGATAGCTCGACAGGGTATCGCGCTGCACTGACGCGATATAGGCGTTGACACCGGTGGAGACCGCGAGGATCAGGGCAATGCCGATGATACCGATACTGCCCGCAAAGGAGGTGAGCAGGGTTCTCGCGCGCTTGGTCATCAGGTTGTTGAAGGAAAGCGAGAGGGCTGTCATGAAGGACATGCGCTTCTTTCCCTTGGCATCCTGTTTTTTCTGCTTTTCCACGGCGGCGGGAGCGGCTTTTTCGATCTCCTCGACGGTGAAGGGATTGCTGTCGTCGGTCACTCTGCCGTCGATCAGTCTGACGATACGGCTCGAGTACTCTTCGGCAAGCTCGGGATTGTGTGTGACCATGATGATCAGACGGTCCTTGGAGATCTCCTTGAGGATCTCCATGATCTGCACGCTGGTTTCGGTGTCAAGCGCGCCCGTAGGCTCGTCGGCAAGCAGGATATCGGGGTTATTGACCAAGGCTCTCGCGATGGCAACACGCTGCATCTGACCGCCCGACATCTGATTGGGGCGTTTGTGAAGCTGATCGCCGAGTCCGACCTGCTCCAGCGCTTCCTTGGCACGGCGGCGCCGTTCAGCCTTGGATACACCCGACAGCGTCAGGGCAAGTTCGACGTTCGCAAGCACCGTCTGGTGGGGAATGAGGTTGTAGCTTTGGAAAATAAAGCCGATCGAATGGTTTCTGTAGGTGTCCCAGTCGGCATCTCTGAATTCCTTGGTCGACTTGGTGTTGATTCGAAGATCGCCCGAGGTATAGACGTCAAGTCCGCCGATGATGTTGAGAAGTGTGGTCTTGCCGCATCCCGAAGGACCTAAGATGGATACAAACTCGCTGTCACGAAAGGCAAGGTCAACGCCCTTCAGGGCTTCCACCGTGACGTCGCCCGCGGTATACTCTTTTGTGATACTGTGTAATTGAAGCAAAGTCTTCCTCCTTACGGTTGTTGGTGACGGATATTTTGATACATGCTATGTTATACACGCAAAATGTGAACTCCGTGTGACGGATTTGATAGTTTTTTGTTTCGATTTCTCAATTTTTCGAGAGATTTTTACCGGGCTATGTGATCCGTATTCTATGATATTCTATGATAGCCAACGGGGTTTTAAAAAATATTGTCGAAATGTAAACAAATTATGAACATTTCAAAAAAAGTGTCACCAAAATAAAAAAACGGTGTCTATATAAGTGAAGGGGATAGAAAAAATTGATTTTGTAAAGAAATTGTAAATAACGCGAAAAAGTTGTTACCAAATGGCTATTTTTTTCGTCTATATAAGTGAAGGGCATATTTTGAAGGATCCGGAACATTTTGAAACGGTGAATTCTTTTGATTTCGGTGTTTAAGCCGTGAAATAACACCGTCTACATAGTGAAAAAGGTAAATAAACGATATTTGACAGAGTGGCATTCGTATACTATACTGTCGGAAAGGAATGCGATATGAAAGTTTTTGGATAGGAAGCACGTTTTTCAAGATCAGGTCCGCTTCTTTTTCGCATAAGGACGCGTGCCGTGTTCTGATGCGGTACGCTCTTTGAAAAAAAGAACGAGATAACAAGACTAATGTAATAAGGAGAAAATAAACATGAAAAACAAAGG
>JAFVYN010000144.1 GCA_017508605.1 Clostridia bacterium | reverse complement strand
CCTTCGTATACGTAACGCATGACCAGGTAGAGGCTATGACCATGGCTACCCGTATCGTCGTTATGAAGGACGGTATCATCCAGCAGGTTGATACACCTCAGAACCTTTACGACTATCCTTGCAACCAGTTCGTTGCCGGCTTTATCGGTACACCTCAGATGAACTTCATCAACTGCACCCTCGTTGACAAGGGCGGCGACGTTTATATCAACTGGGGCGAGAACTTCATCAAGCTTCCCGCTGAAAAGGCTAACGATCCCGCACTCAAGGATTATATCGGCAAGGAAGTTACCGCAGGTATCCGTTCCGAATGTATCCATGATGACGCTGCCTTCATTGAAGCGAATCCCGACACTACCATCGAGACCACGGTTGACGTTACCGAGCTTATGGGTGCTGAGATCTTCCTCTACCTCAACTCCACCGAGGAATGCAACCTCACCGCTCGCGTATCGCCCAGATCCACCGCAAGAAGCGGCGACACCATCAAGGTCGCTTTCGATGCAACCAGAATTCACATTTTCGATAAAGAAACCGAAAAGTGCATCATTCACTAAGCAAACAAAATCCCATTCATTTTTATCTCCTTTTACCAAAAAAACCGACTCGGATCGAGTCGGTTTTTTGTTTTCGGTTCAGCTTTCGAGCTGCTTGGCAAGAAAGGTGGAGGCGGTACGCACAAGCTTGATCTCGGTCTCACTCGGCTGAGCGGGAACGCCCAGCGATACTACCGAGCCAATGATGTCGCCCTCGCTCAGAATAGGCATCATGCATCGGATCGCATGGCTTTCATTCTGATCGGTCACGTAGATCGCGCCCTCCCCTTCCCGATAGGTGTAAAGCGTTCTGTCCTCGATCTTTTTTTCGAGCGCGTCACTCAGGCGGCGGTCAAGAAAATCCTTCTTCGGCACACCCGAAACCGCGATCACCGAATCTCTGTCGGTGATCGCTACCGTAATCTCGCCCGCCTTGTATAAGGTCTCGGCATATTGTGTCGCAAAGGACACAAGCTCTCCGATCGGGGAATACTTCTTGAAAATGACCTCCCCCTCGCGATCGGTGTAGATCTCCAAGGGATCGCCCTCGCGGATGCGCATCGTTCTTCTGATTTCCTTCGGGATCACGACTCTTCCGAGATCGTCGATCCTCCGTACAATTCCGGTGGCTTTCATATCTATATAAAATCTCCTTAGTTGCAGATTTGCACTGTTAGTATCTGCGAAATCAGGAGATTTATACTTGCGGTATTGACTTTAAGAAAAACATACTGTATAATACAAACAAGCATCCTGATCCGATTTTACCAAGAGCAGATACTGTATCATGTATTTAGAAAAATAATACGTAGCAACATCTATATTAGCTGTGCGCGATATAATAAGGGGGGCGAAACTATGCTACTTCTCAATTACGATTTTCATGATATCCACTATATTCTCGCGATGTTACGGGCATATCCGAAACTGCCGTACAACCGTCAAGTGATACAGGCTGTGATCCGTGTCCTGAGAGCACCGCAAACGGATAATACCGTGGACACCAACAGGATCAGAAAGGAACTGCGGGAGGTAGATGCCCTGGATCGGGAGGGTTTTCGCTTCGCATACGTCGATAACTGTTACACCTATGGGGAGAAGATCATTGACGATCCGTTTGGTTACACTCTTCTGGAAAAAGCATTTTTGAAGCTGTCGGAATATGCGGTAAAAGAAGCTTATGAAAAGCTCGAAGACCTTGCGGATGCCTTACATAATATACCGATCATTCTCGCGGAAGACAGCAAGCATTTCAAAAGATCGACAAGAATTGAATTTTCACGGTATAACAGAAAATACAAAACGAATTTGTTGAAAGAATTCACGAACAAGGCATAAAGGCGCGGTGAGATCACCGCGCCTTTATGCCTTGTTCATTTTCAAAACGCTTTCTTTTACCTATACAGCTATAGTATAGCAAAAAGGAACAGTTGACACCTCTCCCCTGTCTATGGTAAAATAAAGACAAAACGATAGCCTTGAAAGGAGTCACCGCTATGACGCACCGCTCCTGTACCAAAAGCACCCTTCTTCTCATCCTCTTGATCCTTCTGTTTACCGTAGTCCTCGCCTCCTGCCAAAACACGAGCGATACCTCTCTGCCACGGGATACCGACGGCAGTACGCCTACAGTAGACGTATCGACAACAAAGCCGACGGGCGATGACACGCCAACGGTGAACTCCACCGCCGTCATAACGCCTGCCGATACAGTAAAGTCGACCGATACCGCAAAGACCACCGACACCAAGGAAAAGCCGATCGAAAAAGATCCCGCTCTTTTTGAGGGTGTCATGATCCATTCGGTCTACGGCACAGGCAAAAAAGGAGCGGATGCCGTGATCTCTTGCGGCTATATCCAGCTTTATAACGAAAGCGACAAAGATATTTCCCTTGAAGGCGCTTCGCTGTTTTATAAGACCGATAACGGCGACCCTTACCGCGAATTTGCCTTTTCCAAAACTGCCATGATCCCCGCCAAGGGTTACTATCTCGTCCGCTGTGCCTCGCCTTCTGACTTCATTCCCGAAAATGCCATCATGACGGTGGAGCATGCCGATGCTGACTGGGGACAGATCATCGATAACAAAGAGATCACCCTGCTTCTCGCCCCCTCGGGCAAGGCGCTTGACCCCTCTGCCCCCCTTGACTCCCTGGCAGGCATCAACTCCCGCTTCTTTGCCTCGGACAGCTTTTCGAGTCTTCACTGCGCGGTCAACGACCTTTCCCGCCGCAAGGTGGCGATCCGCACCGCACTCAACGGTGAAAGCGGCTTTCATCTCGTCAACCTGACCAAGGCGCTCACCTCCGACCTTGAAAAGCTGGTGACCCGCACCTCCGACGGCAGAGTCAATGCCGTTGTGGGCGGTATGCTGAATGAAGTCAGCTTCTCCCACACCGCGGGGGTCTACCAAAAAGCCATCAGCCTTTCTCTTACAGCCAAAGAGGGCTTCGAGATCTATTACACCACCGACGGCAGCGACCCTTCCGACCTGACGAACCCCGCCCGTAAAGAATACCGCGGCGAGATCCATCTTGGCAGTACCGCTTCCCTCTCCTGGGGCAGTCTGATCACCCAATGGGCGAAGTGGAACGGCGCCTCCCATCCCACCTCTGCCCATCTTCCCGGCGGTCATGTCATCAAGGCGTACGCCACAAGCACTTTCGAGGATACCCCTGTCTATACCAACACCTACTTCATTGCCGCCGGGCTTAGCTCCCACGGTATTCCCGTTTTTTCCTTTTCTCTGCCCGGTGAGGACATCATCGGCAATAACGGATTCTACAGTAACTATATGCCCACGGGCGATATCACCGCCACCCGTCCCCGCGGTCTCGGGGTACTGGAGGTCTTTGACGAGGCGGGAAGCCGCGTCGGGATCTCCAATGTGGAAATGGCAGTCAGCGGCAACGGTTCTTCGGGCTTTGCTATGAAATCCCTTCGCATTTACTACAAGGGCACTTTGAATGAGGAGGGCGGTATGCATTCCGACCTTGACTATGACCTCTTCGAGGGTCTTGCCAGAGATACCAAGGGCAACCCCATCACCACCTTTGACCGCCTGCTTCTGCGCAATTCCGGTAATGACTGCGGCACCTCCTATATCCGAGATGCCTATATGCAAAGAGTCTCCCAAGGGCTTTCGGTGGATACCATGGCATCCCGCTCGGTGTTTCTTTTCATCAACGGTGAATTCTGGGGTGTCTATAACGCCAGAGAGCGCTACAGCCCCGAATACGTGGAGAGCCACTACGGTGTCAGCAAGGAATCGGTCACCGTTATCGAAAATGACTATAGCCAGGTGCATACTAACACCAACGCACCCTACGTGGTACAATCGGGCGAGGCGGGAGATGCCGACGATTTCAACGAGCTTGTCGCTTATCTCCGTCGGAACAGCATGGCAAGTGCAGGCGCTTACGAATACGTAAAAAGCCGCATGGACATTGAGTCCTTTATCGATATGTGGGTCGTCCGCCTCTATTTCAACGCCGTGGACTGGCCCGAAAACAACGTTAAAGTCTTCCGCAACAAAAACGCGTCCGACCCCTCGGGCTTTGACACCAAATGGCACTTTACCCTTCTCGATCTCGATATGGGACTTTCCTTCTACGGACACACCGCCGAGGCAAGCGATATCTTCGGCGCATTCAACCGCGGATCGGTCTGCGGCAATATGATGTGTGATCTCATCGAAAACGAGGAATTCAAAAAGCAGTTCATCCTCCGTTACTATGAGGTGGTCACCGAGCATTTCACACCGCAGTATCTTTCCGAAGTCTTTGAGGATCTCTACAACGAGCGCATCGCCCTGATGCCTCTCCAACAAGCCCGCTGGGGCAACGAAGGAGCATCGACCTCACGCTTTACCGCTACGTCCGGCGATATCCGTCGGTTCATACAGAACCGAAACACCTACGCGCTGAACGCTTTGTACCGTCATTTCGGTATCGATCAGACGTATATTGATACCATTTCCTGCCACCGTGTCACGCTGCGCTTCAACGAAAACCGTACAGAGGTCAGCCTGAACGGTGAGAGTGCCAAGCCCAATACCGTCTATCGATATGAGCTTGGCGGCACGATCCTTTCGGTCGTTGCAAAGGCGAAGGACGGCTACACCGTCACAAGCATCACCTTCACCGATTCCTTGGGCAATCAACAGGTCGCAGAGGGTGACGAAGCCCTTTTCTCGATCAACGCCTCGGGCAGTATTACCGTTTCCGCCAAGAAGCTTGATAGCGGCGACAGTACTGCGGGCGGTACGCTGGTAGCGGGGCCGACCTACCTCTTTTATCTTACAGACACGGGCGAGCTTTACGCCTGGGGTGACAACAGAAGCGGCGTTCTGGGTCTTGGATACGCAGGCGGCACGGTGACAACACCCACCTTCGTCATGGACAACGTAGCAAAGGTCTCAACCACCGCGGCTGCCGCCTATCAGAACGGCGATACCGTCTTTATGACCGCCGTACTGACCAAGGACGGCAAGCTCTATACCGTCGGCAACAACACCTGCGGACAGCTGGGCAGAAACGGCAGTCAGGATTCTTACGAGCTTCGTCAGGTCTCTTTTGCGGGCAAGATCACCGACGTCTCGATCGGCTATGACCACATGCTCATTATCGACGAATACGGCGTCCTCTGGGGCGTAGGCTCCAATTCCTACGGTCAGCTTGGCGCAAACGGTGAGGGCGGTAATATCCTCAGCTTTCAGAAAATTGCCGAAGGCGTGGTCTCGGTCGCGGGCGGCAGACGTTCCTCTGCCTTCATCGGTGAGGACGGCATTCTCTACGGTCTCGGCGATAACCGATGGAAAAAGCTCTCCCAATCGGTCGGCGACCGCACGAATACGCCTTGCGTGATGATCGAAAACGCGGTCTTTGTCTCCTCGGGCGAGCATCAGGTTCTGGTCGTCACCGAGGACGGCACGCTCTACTATGCGGGCAGACGGAGCTTTAGCTCCTATCAGCTCGGAAACGGCAACGATCCCACCATGGTGCCGATCACCGCGGGCGTTATCAAGGCGGCATCCTACTTTGACAATATGGTCATTCTGACCGAGGATGGTGAGGTACTGGTCTACGGACTGAACACAGATGACGCCATCGGCAGAGCGGTTGTGGGCAGAGCGCCCGAAAAGCTTCTCGAGGGCATCACCGACGTTGCCTCGGGCTATGGCTTCTCCGCCTTTCTGACGGAGGACGGAGCGATCATCCTGCAGGGTGACAACAGCTTCGGTCAGGCAGGCATCGGAGAACTCTCGGACGGCGTGACCCTCTCGGAGATTGAGATCGGATGACCCCCTCCCTGATCCCGCAAGACTCAAACAAACGAACAGTGGCTGTCTCAAATGCTCTTTCACGGCATTTGAGACAGCCACTGTTTTGATATTGATCCATCGCCATCCAGCCGATCAAACGCGTCGGCATAGCCCTCAGCCCAAAAAGTCAAAAGGCACCACGGGAAGCTTTAGACCTTCTCGGTTTTCCAGTCGATGGGATAGAGCTGACGAAGGGTGTATTCTTTTCCCCCGCCAAGTAAGATCCTGGTATCACGGTTGGCATCATCAAGCTGGCTGATCAATTCAAGACATTTGCCGCAGGGCACAAGAACTGTACCCTCGTGATCGACAGCCATCAAAGACTCAATGACCGTCTCACCCGCATTCAGCATGACGGCGATCGCCCCTTGCTCGGCACAGTAACCAAGACCGCAAGCCGCTACCAAGCTCTTGCCGAGATATTCTTTCCCGGAAGCGGAGCGAAGCCAGGCGGCGGTACTGCCGATCTTGACACGGGCATTGACCTGCTTGCGCTCGGCAAAACCGAGAGCCTTTTGATATGCCTCATCATGAAGGTGGAGATTTTCTTTCTCACCGTACTCAAACTTCATAGGATCACCCCTTTTTTACAGTATAGCACAAAACCTACGCCCTATCAAGGGATATCCGCGAAATTGACGCCAAAAAACGCAGTTTGGGAAAAGAATTGACAAATACCCGCTTTTATGCTATACTGATAGCAGAAAGTGAGGTCATTTTATGGAAACTGTTATCACCTTTCTTCGTGATTTTTCACCCTATACCGTCATCATTCGCTTAATTCTTGCCTTTCTTGTGGGCGGTGTGATCGGCGCGGAACGGGGTAAGCAAGGCCGCGCGGCAGGTATGCGTACCCATATTCTCGTGTCGATCGGCGCCGCTCTCACCGCCATGATCGGGATCTACTGCGTCGAGATTCTCGGCTACGATACCGACCCCATGCGGATCGCCGCGCAGGTCATCTCGGGCATCGGCTTTATCGGTGTCGGCACGATCCTCATCAAAAGCGGTACACAGGTCACGGGTCTTACCACAGCGGCAGGTCTCTGGGCAGTCGGCGCGCTCGGGCTTGCCCTCGGTATCGGCTTTTACGAAGGCGCTCTTATCGCCTTTCTTCTCTTTGTTCTGACCGTCTCGATCCTGCAGAAGATCGAAAACCGTCTCTACAGTAAGCCCTCCCACGATTTTCTGTACATCGAAATCAAAGGAGACTGTGCCGTTTCTGAGCTTCTTTCCCTGCTTCGCACGACCTATCAGGCAAGTGAACTCAATGTCACACCGCCAAGAAGCGGCAAAAACGGTAATGTTGGCATCGAAGGGATCGTCCCGATCGAAAAATTAAACCTGTCTATGGACGAAGTCGTCACCGCACTCAACTCCCTTGAATGTGTTGTCTATATTCTGGAATAAAGAGACAACGCCATCTGCCGACATATGCCTGAGCCTTGTCACTGTCGGTCCCGCCGTAACCGATGCCGTTTTGCCCCCACTTGTTGCATGGGATAAAACCTATCGCGATTTTTTCCTCACCACACCGCAACAAAAAAGCAACGGCAAGTTGCCTTTCACGACGCAACCGTGGGTTGACACCCCGCGGTTGCGTTTTTCGTTATGATCGGATTCTGCCAACCTATCATTGGCATGATTCAGGATTTCCTCCTGTTGTTTCGGCGCTGCTCGAATCCATACGGTCCTGTATTCCGCTTTTTCTTGGCAAACCGTCTGTAAATTCATGCTCAGTCTTGATTTTCCTTGTTATATATGATATAATGATAAAAAGGCATCGCATCATACCTTTTACGACTCCATGCACACGGATCTTACCGCTATCCGTTTCCCACCCTTCTTTACCGTCATTTGCGGAGGCTGTTATGAAAAAACAAACCTTACTGATCACGCTTATCATCGCCCTTGCTATCATGCTTGCCATTGTCATCTCCATACTCAGCTATTGGCACATGCCAATGCTCTTCGGAGACTTTTCTGACGATGGGATCGAGGACAGCGTCGCTGAATTTTCGCTCTCACGCTATGAGTTTTATCGACTGATCGAACAAGAACAACTACTGATCTGCTTTCAGATCTTTCTTGAAATTGAACATTATCCTTTTTACCGGGATGACCCTTCCAGCGACGACTACGACGAATACCTGGAAAAAAGCCAACAGTATTATTATGACGAGGGTATGTCGCTATACCAAAAATACAACCTCGGGGAAAACCAATCCAATAAAATCTACTTTCGCGAACACGTAGAAAGAAGAGAATTCACCTATTCCGTTCGTTATTATCGTCATCAAGGCGTAACGCATCTCCATGAGGTCTATAATATCTATTGGAACGAGATTCCCAAATTGAAACAAGCGCTGGCAAACGGCGATCTGCGTTGGGTAAAGATCTTTCTGAGCGCTCCGTCCAATACCTTGGTCCCCATTCAGACTCTCCCCTCTACCCAACCGTGCAACATGACTTCTCACGTTCCCTTGAAGGATGCTCTGAGCAACCGATACATCCCCGACGCCATGATCCCCGCGATCAAAGTTGATCAAAACACCGCACTCTTGCCACACAAACAAAAATACGCAACCAAAGGTTGCATATAACTAAAAACCGCAGGTCTTGTCAACCTGCGGTTTCCTTTTTATTCGTTAATGCCCAAAAATGTCAACACTTCGTTGCCAACGGTATCAAAGCCGAGCTTTGTGCCGAGATTTTCGGGTGTGATCGTTTTGCCATAAACGAGCATCGGCACGTATTCACGCGTGTGATCGGTGCTGTCATCGGCAGGATCACAGCCGTGATCGGCAGTGATGATGAGGACATCGTCCTCACGAAGGGATAGATAAAAATCTGAAAGCCAGCGATCGAATGCCATCATTGCCGCGGCATAGCCCTCCCGATCCTGACGGTGTCCGTAAAGCATATCAAAGTCAACAAGATTGGTAAAGCACAGTCCGTGAAAGTCTCGTGATGCGACCTCAGCAGTCACGTTCATGCCCTCGTCGTTCGAGTGCGTGAAAATACTTTCGGTAACACCCTTCCCTGCGAAAATATCGGTGATCTTGCCGACCGCGATCACGTCAAGCCCTGCCGCCTTAATTTTGTCAAGGACAGTCTTTTGAGACGGCTCCAGCGAGAAATCATGGCGGTTGGCAGTGCGCGTGTAATGACCCGATGTTCCCACGAAGGGACGCGCAATCACTCTGCCCACACCGTGTTCCCCCTGAAGGATCGCTCTTGCCTTGCGGCAATAGTCATATAAGGTCTCGATCGGAACGATGTCTTCATGCGCCGCGATCTGAAATACGCTGTCCGCCGAGGTATACACGATCAGATCGCCCGTCCTGACGTGCGCGTCTCCGTAATCACGGATCACGTCAGTACCCGAATACGGCAGATTGCAAAGAACACCTCTGCCGGTCGCCTCGGAAAAGGCATCAAGCACCTCTTTGGGAAATCCGTTCGGATAGGTCGGCAAGGGCTTTTCGGATACAACACCCATAAGCTCCCAATGACCGACAGTGGTATCCTTACCCATGCTCTTTTCCTGAAGTCTCGCATACGCCGCGGTCGGATGTTCTGCCTTCGGCAGCACTTCAACCCCCTCAATATTCCCAAGTCCCATCGCCGCAAGCGTCGGAAGTGAAAATCCCTCCGTTGCCGCGATGCTCTTCAGCGTATTGGCACCCACGTCACCGAACAGGGCCGCGTCAGGCTCATATCCGATTCCAAAGGAATCCAGCACGATCACAAAAACACGTTTCGCCTGTTTCATAAAAATGCTCCTTCACACAGTTTTTCTTTATTATACCACACATCCCGGAAAAAAGCAAGTAGGTATAAAAAATCCCCAACCCCTTGCATTTTTCCTTCATATCTGCTATACTGAAGTTACTAACTCCCAAGGAGGTCATGATGACGAACCGCAAACCCTTCAAAATGGCGGTCTGCTATGATTTTGACAAAACGCTTTCTCCCGACGATATGCAAACCTTCACGCTGATTCCCTCCTTCGGTATTGACAAAAGCGTATTCTGGCAGGAAACCGAAGCGCTCACACGCGAAAGCGGTATGGAGCAGAATCTTTCGTGGATGTTCAATCTCATCAAGTATTCGAAATTCAAGGGCCGCTCGATCCACCGTGAATATTTCCGTGAAGCGGGCGCCGCCGTTCCTCTGTACGAAGGGGTAACGACATGGTTTGACCGCCTCAACACCTATGCCCTCAAGCGCGGCATTGAGATCGAGCATTATATCATTTCCTCAGGTCTCAAGGAGATCATCGAGGGCAGCGCCATTGCCACTCATTTCAAAAAGATCTACGCCTCTTCGTATTACTATACTGCCGACGGCATTGCCGAATGGCCTGCGCAGGTCATCAACTATACCACCAAAACGCAGTATATCTTCCGCATTTCGAAGGGTGTTCTGAGCGAATACGATTCCCGTGTCAATGACGTCATTCCCGCCAAGGAACGCCACATGCCCATCGAAAACATGGTCTATATCGGGGACAGTGCCACCGATATTCCCTGCATGCGCCTCGTCAAGAGTGAGGGCGGCTATTCGATTGGCGTTTTCGATCCCACGCTGAATAACACCGAAAAGGTTTCAAAGCTCCTCAGCGACGGCAGACTCAGCTACTACGCGCCCGCCGATTACCGTGAGGGAGCGCCCCTTGATCTCTATCTGAAGCGCGTGATCGACGAGATCGCCGCCAAGGAAGAGAGAAAAGCCCTGCAAAACGAATTACAGTAAAAAAACGGTTGCCCGCGGGCAACCGTTTTTTTTATTTGTCATTTTGATCTCTGATCAGTTGGAAGTGAAATTGAGCGAGTTGATGACCTTGCCGTCATCGGTGCGAACAGCCAGAACACAGCCTGCCCAATAATCCTTGTCGTTCCAGTTGCAGGGTGCGATCTCCAGCGTGACCTCCTCGCCCGCAAACTGCGTGAGGAAGCTGTACTGCTTTGCACTCGAGCAATAGAGCGAAAGGGTGGTAGAGCCGTCGACTACCTTGATATTGGTATAGTATGCCGTTTCTACGACCTGGATCGTTGCCTTGACAACGTAGACCTCGGTCGAATGGTCGACCGTATAATCGAGATCATACACGTCCTTCAGGGTCTTATCGGTGATAAAGAAATCGGTAGAATACTCGTGCTTGCCGTACATATTGGCTTTCACAACAGCATTCGTGATACAGGTCTGACCGAACTCGTTGCTGCCCTTTTCGGGGTTATTGAAGAGGTCGCGAAGACCTTCGATGACGATCTCCTGACCGATCTCGAGATCGGCAAGGACATCGGTCGTGGTCAGAACGGCGATCATCGCATCATCGTTGAAGAGATAGAAACCGTCGCGGTTAACGAGCGAAGGACCGACGATACCCTTTACAGTAACGGTGTCACCCACCTTGGCGGCAATGGCAGCCTTAACCAAATCCGCTTCGATCGATTCGGGCTTGTCTACCTTGACGGTAATCGTTTCGGTAGCACTCTTGCCGTTGTAGGTTGCCTTGATCGTCACGGTGGCAGTACCGCTCTTCAGACAGTGCATGACCGTCTTGCCGTCCTCAACGGCAAAGTTGACGACCGCCGCATCACTCGAGGTGTAGCTGATCGCGATATCCGAAAGACCGAGAAGCTCAGAGGAGACCGTGGTGAGAACCTCCAGCATCGGGTCACCCGTGTACAGGGTCTTGAACTGATCGAGAACGAAATAGTCGAGGGCAAACTTGGGCGCGTTATCCTTGTTGAAGGTATAGCCTTCATCGACAACCGCTACGGGAAGGAAACGGTAAATACAGCCCGAAGAGGAGGATTTTGCGTTGAGGATCGACAGATAGACCGTGCAGATCTTACCGTCAAAGGCATCCAGCCATGCGAAATCACTGCCGCTGCACTGCGTATAGGTATATGAGCCGGTGAGTCCGTCGATATCGTTGATGTAATAGTTGACAAAGCCGTTGCCGTCAACCTTCTTAACCTGGGCATTGACCTTGAAAATAGTGGTGGTAATATTCTCGGTCACGGGTGTTGCGAGAAGCGCCTTGACCGTTGTCGAAGTGATCCAGCTCTTGTCAAAATCACTCTTGGTGTCCTGAACCTTGATATCCACAACACTTTCGAGCTGGCAGCAGCCCTTGTAACCGAACTTGTCAGCACTCGACTGCTCGGTTTCCAGTACCCAATAGGTCTTCGAAGCGGCAACCGTGACGGTATCGCCGATCTTGACTCTGCCGGCAGCGTCGCGGTCATACACGTAGATCGCGTTGGTGTTGTCGACAAGAATGAAGCCCGAGGGAATCATGCCGTTGGCATAGGTGATACGTGCCACCACGCCGTCAAGCTTGATCTTCGTGCCGAGGGCGGCATTTCTCGCCTCAAGCGCGGTCATATCGGTGTAATTGGAGGTGTCGGTGTCGACCTCAGCCGCCTTGAATTCAATGATCCATGCGGATTTGACTTCCTTCGTGCCGTTGTAGTTCTGCAGGATGCAGGAAACCAGCACGGTATCGCCCTTATAAGGCTTTTCCGTCATATCGCCGTAACGGGTCTCGCCGTCAGCCGAATATGAGCCGTATACCTCGATCTCGCCCGTCTCGTCGACCAGTACCATCGCACCGTAGGCGGGATTGGTGATCGCCTTGACCGTCGCGCGGATGAGATAGCGTTCGGTAGTGACATTGCCGCTCTCACCGCAAAGCTCAAGCGCCTTGGCAATGGTGATGGTAGAGGGCGTGGGCGTTTCGCCGTCATCCTTCTTCTCCGTCGTCACCTTGGGAGCTTCGGTTGAAGGCACCGTCGTTACCGGTGTTGTGGTGGGCGCGGTTGTGGTAGGAACCGTTGTGGTAGGAACCGTTGTGGTGGGCGCGTCCGTCACGGGCGTTTTGTCGGTCGTTGTCACCGTAGCGTCAGTCGTGGTGGGCGCGGTCGTGGTTGTTTCATTCTGCGTCGTCACGACGGCATCCGAGCAGGAAGCAAGGAGCGCTGTCAGAACGATTGCCAGAATCAAGGACACAAGCGTGAGTTTTTTCATGGTCAGTACCTCTTTCTATAGCAATAGTAGTGTGGGGGAGAAAAACTACAAAAGATAGTATACCATATATCCTTCGACAAAGTAAAGCCTTTTTTGACAAAAAATCACAAAATCTTGATTTTTTTTCTTGCCAAAACCAAAGAACTGTGCTATACTGTTATCAGAATATATATGCGAGGTATGATATGAGACTTTTATTCAAGCAGCGCTTATTTTCCTGGTTCGACAGCTATGACGTTTACGACGAGGCCGGCAACACCGTCTTCACCGTCAAGGGGCAATTCTCCTGGGGCAAGACCTTGAAGATCTTCGATGCCGCCCATAACGAGCTTGGCACGGTCAAAAGCCGCCTGTTCTCCTTCATGCCGAAATTCGATCTCTACCAGGGGGATCACTGCTTCGGTACGGTCAGCAAGGAATTCACCTTTTTCAAGCCCAAATTCCATATCGACTGCAACGGCTGGCAGGTTGAGGGCAGCTTCTGGGAATGGGATTACACCATCCGCGCCTCCTATGGTGAGGTGATCGCCAGAATCTCCAAAGAAGTCTTCCACCTGACGGATACCTACGTGATCGACGTCTCCGATCCGAAATACGCCCTCCAGGCGCTGATGCTCGTCATCGCCATTGACGCCGAAAAGGATCAGCGCGACTGACACCCCAAACGGCAGTTCTGAGGAGGATCACACTATGATCGATAAATCAAGAAAATATTGGCACGGAGACCATGCGGATGACATTGATGAGTTCCTGAAAGAATACACCGAAGAGCCTGACATCGACATAAAACCCGTCGTTTGCCATTCCTGTCAAAGTAACGCACTGATCATGCGTATCGACAGCACGGAGGAAGCCATTCAGATCCGGTGTCCGAAATGCGGAGAAAAGAAAATACTACTGGATTGCATGGATATCTGGGAGGACGCCAACCCGAGACTGCGAAAGTGTGTTGTTTGTAAAACGTCCAAAGAACACAATGTCAAGGTGGGCTTTATCCGCAGAGAAAACGGTGATGCTAAGTGGGTGTATATCGGTAGCCGCTGTACGAATTGCGGCGTTTTGGCATCATATCTGGATTGGCATATTTCTTACGGTCCTACCGACGAAATGGAACACAATATATAAATGAAAACAGCTGACCCCGACAGACTCTTAAGAATCTGTCGGGGTCAGCTGTTTGTTCAGAGCTGGGCAGTGATCCGCCAAGGACAAAAGCTCCGCTATGCTTATTCTTCTTTAAAGAGCCGACTCGCGTTTTACGGTCAGATTGCGCCGCCGCCAGCCATCAGGACAATAAAGTTGACGATCCAGGAAATAAGACCCGCGATACCGCAGGCTTTCGCGCGCTTAGGCGTAACACCGCGCTTGACAGCCCAGTAAATAATACCAACGATCGGGAAAAGCACCGAAAGGATCACAAGACCCACGCTGACATTGTCCTCCACGGGAGGCTGATACGGAGGCGGATAGGGTGCGCCGTTCGGGTAAGGCATACCATTCTGATAGGGTGCGCCATTCTGATAGGGTGCGCCGTTCTGATAGGGCTGATAAGGATTCGCATTGGGGTTAGGATTGGGATTAGGATTGGGGTTAGCGCCGGAATCAGGATTGGGATTTACCGTGGGATCGGGATTGGTGTTCTGCGTTTCGGTCGCATTGACCCAGGCAGTACCGCATTCCGAACAGAATGCCGCGTCATCAGGCATCGCATAACCGCATTTGGTACAGTATTTCATTTCGTTTCCTCCGGAAATTAAGTTTCCTTATTTTATTCCATTATACAGAAATAAATTCTGTTTGTCAAGTATTAAAACCGTAAAAACAAAACAATTCCGCCTGTATTTCGCCACTTTTTATTCTTCCTCGACAAAGACCCGACGCACGGCATCAAGATACCCGTATCCGTAAAGATCGTCGGGCTGAAGATAGCTCGTTTCTGTCCACTCATTCCAGCTGTTGACCGTCACCAGCGGCACACGGTCGGGATGGCTGTCAAGATACGCCTTTGCCATGCGAAAGCCTTCCTCCACCGCCTCAGGGGTGTTATTTTTCACGATACCGCCGCGAAAACCCTGAAAACGAGGATTGTTATCCCAACCCACCGAAACGTGCGGGAAATACGGAATGGTATACTCACGGTCCATTCTCTCCCATTCCTTCCTGACGTCGGGCAGGATCTCGTGGTAATCACGGTCGATATTCGTAAAATGCACGAACTGATAATTCGTCAGACTGTCAAAGGAAAGCGCCTTCGCAAGCTCGCGCGTGGAATAGGTCTTCTCGCCGTCCACACCCGTGAGGTTGTGATAATGCTCACCCCACGAGGTCATCTGCAAATGCAGATCGGGAAAGCCCGCCGCTTTTACCTTCTCACGGAAGGAAATGAGCGCCTCTTCGGTCTTCCCGATACCGCCAAGTCCCTTGACAAGATTGTCGACGTCATAGATCATAAATACGGGACAGCCGTCGATCGTATAGTAATTCTCCTTGAGAAAATACTGACGGATCACACGGTCGCATACGGTATCAAACTCCCGTCTGTCGCATGAGCCGAGCCAGATTGTCTCGTTGACCGAATCGGAATTACGAAGATCCCAGGTATAATGCGCGTCGTGATTCGCCCACATGAGATAGAATTTCATATCGGTATTGTTTTTTGCACCGAGAAAGCCCTCGTTCAGGCAATGCTCCAGAAAGGGGCGGCGGTCAAACCAATACCAGTCGTAAATAAATACGTTCACACCGTGCGTGCTCGCCTCCCGGATCTGATCCTCCATCACCGTGGGATCTGCCTCGTCGCGATAGCCCCACAGGGGTTTTCTCGGCCACGTGTGACCGTCAAATTTTGCCTTTGCCTCTTTCACCGTCTGCCATTCTCCGATGCCGTCGGGCCAGAATAAGCGTGTGCGCGGCTCTTTTCCCGTATAGGCGGGCCAGATAAACGCCGCAATATCGTAATTTCGTTTCATGGAATCATTTTCCTTTGCAGAGTATTTGATATTGACTTTTAAGAGAATTCTGTTATAATTATAATAGATATATTTTCAAATGTAAAGAGGTAAACCCGTGAAAAAGCAACGAACGCTCGATTTGCTTAATATTTCACCCTACGTACGTTACGTTCACGCCTGCATTGATGCCATAGACGCAGGGCATCAGATTCCATGGCGATGCATTTACGATTATGAATTTCTTTTCGTTGCAGACGGCGAGTTGACCGTTGTGACCGAAAAAGGTTCATATCTTCTTAGGGAGAATACAATCCATACGATTCCGCCAATGATCTACCACACCCTACAGATTCCTCAAGGACAGCGCTGCAGTTACTATTCAGTTCACTTTGACTTCATCGATCTCGGTCGCGAGAACGATTTTTCGCCTGAAGAGGTCTATATCGCCAACTGTAACCGCAATTTGGAGACCGCACCCATCAACGAACAGCTAAAGCGCCGTCCGCTCTACGCACTGGGCAGTATGGCACTGCCGGAGGCAATGACAGTGAACGATCCGATCGCGTATACCGCGCATCTTAAGCAAATGATCAACCTGCAACACGATAAACCGTTTGCGTGGGAGATCGATATGAAATGCGGTATGCTCTCAATTCTAAAGCTCATTCTTCACGACATTAAGCGCGTGAGGAGCGAAAAAAAACCGCACATGGAGCACTTTTCGGATATTACCGCGTATCTCTTCGACCATTATGCCGAGGCGATCGATTTTGAACATCTCTCCCGTATGTTTGGGTATTCCTACAGTAGCTTCCGCAAGCATTTCAAGGAGCGAACGGGCAAATCGCCGCACGAATATCTCACCGATCTGCGCCTTTCACGCGCCGTTACGCTTTTGCAGACCGGACGGTATTCGGTTACCGAGGTCGCATTGACGGTCGGCTACAACGATACTGCCTATTTCAGCCGTTTGTTCCGCCTTAAGAAAGGCTGCTCACCCAGCTCTTTTTTTCACATTTATCCTAATACATAGCTTACAAGGGGCTTTTCAGCCCCTTGTTTTGCTTATTTGATCAACTGGGTATACTCACAAGTGCCTTCAAACAGAACAGTCGCACCGTCTGTGACGGTGAGCGTAACGCGCGACCATGCGTTTTGCGGGATATCGGTGATCATAATACCGAAAAGTGCTTGATTCGGAATGGCTTCGTAGGTCTTTCCGCCGCCCGTGACACGGTAGTAAAGCTTGAAATCCTCTCTGCCCTCGGCATCAAGCGTATAGCTTCCACTCTTCTTGCCGCTTGCCGTGTCAAATTCGACGTTTACCATCAGAGACTCACAAGCGGTCAGTGCATCCTTATCGGCTGCCAACACAAAACGGATGTCGTGACTGTTGGTATCAATGCGCGACGAGATATACGCGCTGAAATCAACGTTTTCTTGACCGATCAGCGAGATCAGTGCATCATACGCACAAGACAACGATTCACGCGCCGCATCGATCTCGGCGGCGGTTGCATAAGGCGACAACGCCTTTGCCGTATCAAGACGCGCAAGATTCAAAGCACCAAAGGAAGAGGCAGTGTAAAGCTTATCGGTGTTATTCAATGCCTTCGCCGTTTGATATACCGAAAGAAGTGCTTTGGTATCGGCTTTTTCGGGTGCATTCGCCGTTTTTCCTTCGGCATACAGCTTGATCTCGGCAATCGTCTTATTGTCAGAGTTACTCGTGCCATTCAGCCACAAAAGCTTGATATAACGATATTTGCCCGAAAGTGCTTCGGATACGACCGTTCTACTCTCACTTTGATAGCTTACACCGTCACGAAGGGTAGCGTCGGCAAGGATCGTCCAGTTAACGCCGTCAAGCGAACCTTCGATACGATATTCGGGAAGGATCGCACCCTTACCGAGATAGATCTCGATACCGTATACCGATTTTGCGGCATACTGATCAAGAAGAATAGTCTGGCTTGCGATCGGTCCAAAGGGCACCCAGACGCTTTCAAGATTCCCGTCAGTCAAGGCAGCCTTCGTATCGCTTCCCACGCCGTCCGCGGTGTATACATAGCTTCCCACCGAAGTAATACCGGGAGTCTGTACCGTTCCCGCATAGGTCGGAAGCGTATCACTTTCACCCGTCGAACGCGTAGCCTCCAGTTCGACGATGGTTGCCCAGTTGCCCTGTACGTAATCAAAATTGATGCGGATATAGCCGCAGGTCACGGCATTCTCAAGTGTGAAGCCGTAAAGCTCGGAATTACCGACTTTGCCGAGGGGAGTATCAGCGTTACCGGTATAAACCGTTGTCCAATCGCTTCCGTCTTTGGACGTTTCAACCGTATAGGTCAAAGCCGTCGTACCGCCATAGACCGTAAAGGAAAGTGTATCAAAGGCGGATTCTTTCTTTAAAGTAAACTGAATCCACTGGCCGGAATCACCTGTACCACACCACCAAGACGACGAATTGCCGTCAATGGCATGGGCAGGGGTACTGTCACTTGCCGCATAGCTGCTCGCACTTGCCGAAGCACCCGACAGAATATTGGCATCTTCCTTGACCTCGGGAGTCTCGAGCGCTGTTTCATACACACCAATTTCCGAGATAGTTGCCCAGTTGTTCTCTACCTCGCTGAATGAGATCTTGAGATAGCGGTACGTACCCGTTTTGGTGATACGGTAGAGATGTGCACCGCGCGAGGGCGTCGGTTCGGCACGCGTTTGTGAATCAATGGGTGTATATGTGATGCCGTCAAGCGAGCCTTCTACCGTAAAGGAGGCGTAAGACATCGGATGTGAATACTCGCCGTTGTAAAGGTAAAGATCGATCTGTGCAAACGACTGTGTCTTGCCAAGATCAAGAATCAGCCACTGCGGCATATTGCCGTTACCTGCACACCAATAGGTCAGAAGATCGCCGTCGATCGCCTCAGCGCCGCCGTACAGAATCATACCGCTGTTGTCGGACGATACCGTTGCCGATCCGTCAAGTGCGAAATTGGTACGCGTATCGAGCAAGTCATCGGTATAGGCGGTCTCGGTTTCGTATTCCCCAAGCTCGCGGGAGGTGACGAGAAGCACCCAATCGCCCGCCGTAGGCTTCTGCGGAATACGATAAACACCGTCGGTAACGGTGACGTCCTTTGCGATTTCCACAAACTTGCCGGTCAGAGGATTATACCACTTGGCAGAGTAGCGCTCGCCGCCGTTCAGTCCGCGAAGCTCACCCGTCGAAAGAGAGGCATTGTAAAAATACGCAACGTAGGTCTTGCCATCGTCCGAGGAAGCAAGCACCTTATTTTCAGCCGTGAGATCCGAATAGGTCTCGTCGTAAAAGCGCGGGACAAGTTTTGAGAAATCCACGTATTCAAAGAAATCGCGCATATATTTCATTTCAAACGAGCCGGGCTTGTCGATGCCCATATACCACGGCTCATACGAGAATGAGCCGTACCAGCCGACGTTGCCTGCGGTGGAATAGTTATTCGCCCACACACCGGTTACACCGTAAGTGAAACCGTAGCTACCCGAAAGATTCGCCTTCCACGCTGTGATGCGCGATGCCTCATAGCCGTTGAAGCCGCCGCAGATGATATCCTCATAGTTGGCTTCGGTCTCCACAAACGGCTTGGGCGTGTCGTTGCGAGGATTGTTCCAATAGCCCTCATACAGCGATTTTTGCGGGATCGTCGGACCGTGACCAGCCTGAAGCGCGTAAAATTCGTGCCAAGCTTCCTTATCAAGCTTTTTGATATACTCACCGTCAACGCTCGACGGGAATTGATGCGCGCCCTGCGGATGATGATAGCCGTCGCCCGCATCGACGATCTTGGCGGAGGCATTCCAAGCCGAGAATTGCGGCTCGCCCGTGATCTCCTGTGCCGTGATCCATACGATGGGGTAGGACGCATAGCGCGCGGTCAGATAGCGTGTCATACGGTCGAGATCCGCTTGACTCATCGCATTGGTGGTGTGAGAATGCACACCCATACCAAGCGCGATCACCATACCGCTATCGGCAAGCGTGTCAAACATCACGTCGATCTTGTTGCTGAAGGTTTCAGGATCGACCGACTCAAATTTCGAAAGCCAGAGCGAAGGCTCGCTTGTGGTAGCAAGCTGTCCGCCGCCGTCCGACTCAGCACTGTCAAAATAGGTCTGATAGACCGTAAAGCCCTTGTCAAGACGGTCGTTCAACTCGTGCAGGAACTGACTTTCGCATTGACAGCCGGGATAATTGCACTGCGTGAGAGATACGTAGTTCGGCGCCTGCCAATTGGTATCCCCTAACCAATAGAAGGGCGTGCCGTCGTCATAGGTGAAGTATCTGCCGTTTTCCGAGATCTTCACAAAGCCGTGTCGGTCAAGGGCTGTCGTGCCCGTGTTTTCAACGGCAAGCAGCTTGCCGCTCTTACCGTGAAGCGACGAATTGGCAGTGTCGGACGCCGTGATCTGATACGACCAAACGCCCACCTTCGTCGGTGCAAAGCGAACGCGCCATTCGTTTTCGCCATTCCAGAAGCCGTACAGCTTGATCTCGGTACCATCCTCGTGGGTAAATACAGCATCGATCTCAACGTCCTTGTAAGGATCATCATACGTTTTGCTGCTTTTCAGAATGACGTCCGTGCGTTTCCACACTTCAACCTGCTCATAGCGGTCTTCATACACAGCCTGCGCCGTTGTTGCCGCAGAAACGCCGTAAGGGATCAGACAGCAACATGCAAGAAGTACCGAAAGAATTTTCACTAATTTCGTTTTCATAATCCAATTCCTTTCTGTGTTTTGGTATTATTCCACAAAATCATTATATCACACAGGCGCTTTTTAGGTAAAGCGACATATTGACAAAGCATTTGGATTTTTTGATAAAAAAAGGGTTACCACAGAAAAGCAACGTTGCATGAAAGAAGTGTTTACAACTTCTATTTTACGTGCACAGAATACTTACTGTAATAACCCCATATTCTCAGTGGCGATACCATGCGACGATGCCATCGTCAAAATCGGCGGTGGCAAGGCGTTTGGCGTTGCTCACGGGATCGCTGACGTCGATCGCCACGTCCTCCGCGCGGTAACGGTTGGAGGCATACCAGCCCCCGCTCTCAAGGAAGGTGACTTTATGCAGCTTCTGACAGCCGCGGAAGGCAAGCGCGCCGACACGCTTGACGCTCTTCGGAAGGGTCACGTCACAAAGCGAGACGCAATGCTCGAAAGCATCCTCGTCGATCTCCCGACAGAATTCACTCAGCGTGATCCTCTCAAGTGACGAACAGCCCGAAAACAGTCCTTCGCTGACCGTACCGATCGGAGAAAGACTGCGTAGTGCCACGCATTCCGCAAAGGTATACGGCGCAAGATAGATCGGCACGGGAAGTGTTGCCTTGGTGAGTGAGCGGCAGCTGTGAAATGCCCCTCTCCCGATCCCCGATACACTCTCAGGAATCTCGATTTCCGTCAGCGACACGCATCCCGAAAAGGCGTATTCGCCGATCTCCGTAAGCCCTGCGCTGTCAAAATCGAAAAGGTCGCGTTCGGGAAGCGTCACGCTGATAAGACGCTTGCAGTCCTTGAACGCCTCCTCGCCGATTGCAGACACCGTTTTGCCGTCGATCTTATCGGGAACGGTTACACGGACGGCATCCTTGTCGCAAAAAGTCACCGCAAGCGTACCTTCATCAAGCTCGGTTAAAGTCAGATTTTCATACCGGATCATCACGATCACCTACTTCATCAATTTTTCAATTGCCGCGTCAAGCAGTTCTGTCTCGGCGGCGGTATATTGCCTATTATAAAAGCGCGTATTGTTATCCACAAGCTCCCGAAGGGTCACGGGACGGTAGCCATTGATATCCGCCCCCGCGTTGAACTGTGTTTTCACCTCAGAAAACAGCCTTGCGGCAATCGTTTCATCGCGTTGCTTGTGAATGTGCCCGCAGATCGCAAGACTCTCGGCGAAATAGTGACTGCGGCTCCAGGCAAGCATCGGATAATGGCAGCAATGTACCTCCACGCCATACCGCTTGAAGCCATACTGCGGATAAATGCCGAGAAAATACCGTTTTTTCTCTTCCGCCGTCAGTTTCTTGAGCCACGATTCATCGTGATTGCCGACGATCAGGATCTTTTTCGGCTTGATCGCCTCCAGATACTCTTTCACGGGACGCTTCGAACGGTAAGAAAAGTCGCCGAGAATATATAAGATATCGCCACGTGTCATGCGGCTGTTGATATTGTCGACAAGACACCTGTCCATCTCCTCGACAGAGGAAAACTCCCGACGGCATTCCTTCAGAATATTCTCATGTCCGAAATGCGTATCGGCAATAAACATCTCCATACCGTCACCTCCTGATACTCCATTCTCTCACCTTGATTGTATCACACCGACATGCGTTTGTCAAGGCAAGCCTTCAGCTGCAGAAGCCTCTCTTCCCAAAACCGCCGTGCCTCACCCTCGGCAGCCCTCAGCAAATTCTCGGCATACAAAAGAATCGCCTCACGAAGCGCATGGCTCTGACAGCGCTCGGCAAGTGCCCATAAGAGTCCGTATTCCAAATGCCCGCCACGCTCGCGAAGAAAAAAAGCCGTCTCTTTTTCACGTTCTGTCGCCGCCTCCAGAAAAGCCGCTCTGGCAGGCGCAACGATAAACCATTCAAATTCATCGGGCGTTACGGTTTCGGCAGTTCTTTCGTCATACCTGACGGCGGTAAGTTCCTCATACCGTCTTTCCACTTCAAGCATGAAAGCCTCCTTTATTTGTTTAAATTCGATACTTTGTTATATAATATAACATATATTTCTCCGTTTGTCAAGACAAAAAGCACAAAAAGGCGACCCGCATAAAACAGGTCGCCGATTCATGATAAGAATGAGAAAGCCGCTCTTCTCCGCCGAGTGGCTTTATGTCAGGGGAGCTTTTCGCGAAAGCTTGCGTGCAAGATGCGTGATCCCCCAGACGATACAGGCAAAGCTGTTGAACAAAAGAAGATAGCAAAGCAAGAACAAGGGATACGAGAACTCCTGCACTGCGCCCAGAAGCGGAAGCTCGGTGATATAGTAAGGCGAGATGTAGAACATACTGAGACGGTCGCCGGGCTGGCAGGCATCGGTGCCGAGATGAAGCTTGTAAACCAGAATATTGCCGATGATGGCAAGCGCCACAAAGCCCAGAAAGATCATTGCGGGTGTAAACAGCTCACGGATCTTCTTACCGTATCCGCGCGAAACGATCAGATAAACACCCATCACCACAAGTACCGTGTGCCACAGCATCGCGTGGATCGACATCGGCACAAAATAGGTGTACAGCACCGCATTGGGTACCAGCATGACCGCAAGACCACCTATGATCCCGTAAAACGCGAGAAAGCGGTAGCATACCTCCCGAATCTTGTCCCACGGAATCACCGAGGCAAAGATCGCCACGTAGATCGGAACCGAGCAGAATTGGAAGGGAAAGATCTCAAAACGGTAATACTCATAAAAACCATACCAGAACAGCTGCTTGAAGATCTCACAGCCGAGAAGGATCACCGAACAAACCGAGATCACCGCGCGGTCAACCTTATGGCTATGCTTTTGCGCAACCGTCAGCCCGATGAGAACCGACTTAACGATCATGATCCCGATCCAAAGAAGATGAAACCAACTGTAAGCACCCGGTCCTACGTCACCATTATTGATATCGCCCCAAGTCCAATCAATCATCGTTTGCATATTATGTCTCCTCAAAAGATACAGTAAATCAGATGAATCCCATAGGTGAGACCTATTATAGCACACTTTTCGCTCTCTGTCAATTCATTCTGTAAATGATTTCAAAGGAATACATTTTCTATAGTAAAAATATGCAAATATTATTTGGATAAACCGTATAGATTCTCCTTTACTTCGATATCAGACTCTGCAAACGGCTGATTTCCCGTTTTGTCTCGATCATAACAGCGTCATCCCTTTGATAATGCCACTCCTGTGTCAGACAGACAAGCATTCTTTCATAGGTTTCGATCGCTTTTTCATACTGACCGAGGATCTCATAAATAATGGAGATCGCGTGAAGCGTGTCGGTATATCTCGGCAGCTTTTCATCCGATGCCCACGAACGCTCGTAATACCCGATCGCTTTTTCATACTGACATCTTCGGGCGCAGTATTGCGCCATTTCAAACAGAAAGCCGCTATGCCCGGAATAGTCCTTCAACGCTTCTTCCATCACGGCATCCGCCTCTTCCGCGTGATATTCCGCAAGCGCAATGTAAGCGTGATAAACGGGGATCAAAAAGGGCTGATACCCGGGAAGCGTCTGATAGACCGACAAATACCGCTTTGCTTCCTCGGTGCGATGATCGGCGATCAGATTGTCCATCAGTTCATAATACGGTATATTCGTCACGGCGGCAACCGGATCGCTCTCGATCAGCCGTTTGTAAAAGTCAATGACTGCCGTGTGGTGAGAAACGTTCCAATCCCATACATAAGCGCCATCCGCTTTTTGTAAGAGCCATTGACATTCCTTTTTGGCGGGATCTTTGCAGATCGCCTCGCGCGCGTACCGACTGACTCGTCTTAAGTCCGCCGTCGCGCGGTGATGATACAGCCGCGCCAAAAGGCCGTATCTTCTCGCAAGGTCTTCCCCGCCCTCAAGCTGGTTTTTCAGAAAATCTTCATATTCCTTAAACGTCTCCTGCGAAAACTCTTCCTCCACATCCAGCCGTTTTTCGATCCGATGCAGCTTTTGATCAGCTGTCATATCAAACAGCTCATCGATCGAAACGCCAAGCTCCGAGGACAAAACGGGCAGTAAGGTAATATCCGGCATCGTCACCGAATTCTCCCATTTTGACACCGATTGCGCGCTGATACCAAGCCTTGTCGCAAGCTGCTCCTGGGTTAACCCCATTTTCATTCTGAGTTGCTTGATCTTATTTCCAATATCCATACGTTATCTCCCGAAAAAAATTCAAAGATCTTTGTATGAACAGTATACCACACCCGATGGCAAAACGCAACAACGCGTATTGACACCTCCTTCACCCGATGGGTGATAACCATGCGCATGGATCGGTCAAGAACTCCTTCGGAAATGCCGATTCCTGAGTTTTTGGCTAAACCCACTTGACACCTGCTGTCTCTATGTGGTATATCATGATCTTGAATTCTTATATACTGTTTATTCCATTCAATAACACAATAAAGCAAGCGGATGCTCAATATCTTTCCATAAAAAGCATCCGCTTTTGCGTCTCATATCATGAGCCATATTCTCGGAGGAATGTATGAATTACAAAAAACTAAACGAGAAAAGCAAGATCATTATTAAATTGCGTCATCCCAAGGTAATACTGCAAAAGATTCCCGAAGCCCGCTCTCATACTTCGCTGTCTCCAATCTATTACGCCATTACAATAGCGGACAATAAGAACAAATATGATATGACACAAGGGATCATGCCTCGTCGAAACTCGACCACTCTACCTTCGCAGGGCATCCGGAAAGCCACTCGCTATCCCACCCCTCGGGCTGTGCAGGTGCGGCTGCGCGGATAGCACCCAGATCATAGCAATCGGAAAACGCGCCTTTTCCGATATGGCTTACCCTTGCGGGGATAAACACGTCAAAAAGATCTCGGCAGTGCGCGAACGCACCCTCGCCAATCGAACGAAGTCCCTTGGGCAGATCGAGCCTCGCAAGGAATTTACAATGGGCAAACGCACCCGCCGCGATCTCGGTTACGAAATGCGGAATGGCAACAGCACCCCGCAAAGCAATATCGCGGATATTTTTCACAGCCTTGATCCGAACGCCGTCCCCGATCCATTCGTACTCATAGGACGCCATGAGATCATAGATCTCCTTTTTGGAAAGCGCTTCTACTGCTTTTTCTTCATAATCACAGAATTGGCATACCGTCAATCCCGCTTCAAGCTGCGGCATCCCGCACATAGGACAAAATTTCATAGTCTTCTCCATAGATTATATTAAATTCTTGTATTCGGACATAAGACCTATGTATTAAGGCTGACACAAATCAATATGCGTGTAATCTCCGCTTTTATTAAATCGGAGCAAATACAGCTCGCTTTCGTTGCGATAGAAACTGAACGTTCTGTCGATCTCTGTAGGTTTATGGTCTAAATAGTTATAATCAATAAATGTATAATGGTCGGTTACATTCCCCGACACATTTGCTTGTGTAATCCAGTAGATATGTCCGTCATGGCAATCAATTTTATCCTGATAAGCGTAGTGATTTTGAGAGAATGTAAAAACAGAAGCAATTTCGGTTTGTCCCTCTTTCAAAATACCAATATCTT
>JAFVYN010000143.1 GCA_017508605.1 Clostridia bacterium | reverse complement strand
TGTATGAAGCGCTGATCGGCAGAATCGCACCGTCAGAAGCCATTACCAAAACCGAATTCGAAAATTTATACTGCATTCCGTCCAATATTAATCTCGCAGGCGCAGAATTTGAATTTGTTGATATCGAAAACCGAGAATATCGACTGAAAAACATTCTTGAACCGATTCGTTACGAATTTGATTATATTTTCGTGGATTGTCCCCCTTCGCTCGGCATTCTGACCATGAATGCTCTCGCGGCATCGGACGGCGTTATCGTGCCAATGACCTGCGAATATTATGCCCTTGAGGGACTTTCGCAGCTCATGATCTCGATCAGACAAACCAAAAAATACTATAATCCTGCGCTTGAAATTACCGGCATTCTGATCACGATGTACGATAAACGACTCAATCTAACCAAGCAGGTCATGGAGCAGCTTGAGCGCTACTATGCAGATAAGATCTTTGAGACCAAGATCATCCGAAACGTCAGACTCAGCGAGGCGCCCAGCCATGGGCTTCCGGTATATTACTATGACCGTCACTCCAAGGGTGCCGATCTGTACCTTGACGTTGCCAAGGAACTGATCAAGAGAATTTAAGAAATCAAAGACCGAAAATACCAAAATAGAAAGGAAAACACATGGCTGTAACAAAAAGAGCACTTGGAAAAGGACTTGATTCCATTTTTTCCGAGAACATCGAAGAAGAAAAGTCCGGTCTTACCATGCTTCGGCTTGCCGATATTGAGCCTCGCAAGGGTCAACCGAGAAAGGTCTTTGATCCCGAGGCACTCTCGCAGCTTGCCGACTCAATTGCCGCGAACGGTGTCATCCAGCCCATCGTCGTCAGACGGTCCACAGGGGGCTTTTATGAGATCATTGCGGGCGAAAGACGTTGGAGAGCCTCCAAAATGGCAGGACTTACCGAGGTACCCGTGGTCATTATGGATATCGATGACCAGAAGACCGCCGAGCTTTCGCTGATTGAAAACATTCAAAGAGAGGATCTGAACCCCGTTGAAGAAGCTTCTGCCTATAAGATCCTGATGGAAAACTTCAGTCTTACCCAGGAAATGCTGGCACAGCGCGTAGGGAAGAGCCGAAGCGCGATCACCAACAGCATCCGTCTTCTCGACCTTCCCGCGGACGTTCTCAAGCATCTCAGCGAGGGTGACCTTTCCGCAGGTCACGCAAGAGCGCTTCTCGGCATGATCGTCAAGAGCGAGATCTCGAAAACCGCTGAATTTATCATTGAAAAAGGACTTTCGGTACGCGCGACTGAAGACCTTGTCAGAAAACTCAATCACGACGCATTGAAGCCTCAGCCCGAAGCCGAGGAAGAAGGGGAAGAGAAGGGCGATGTTAATTACATTGCCGAGCTTGAAAAAGCCCTCCGCCGTAAATTCGGAAGAAAGATCAAGATCTTCCACGGCAAAAAATCAAAGCGCCTTGAAATTGAATTCACCGACGACCGCGATCTCGAGGCTCTTCTCGCCCAGATCGGCGGAGACAACCTGCTTTAATATCGTTTTGATACCTCGTGTGTATCGTTTTAATACTTTTGAAAGGAAAGAATCATTATGTTAGACATCAAATATATCAAAGAAAATCCCGATGAGGTCATCGCGAGACTGAAGAAAAAAGGCAAGGATGCCGAAGAAGAGATCCGCCGCATCGTCGAGCTTGACACCAAGCGCCGTGCCCTTATTGCCGAGACCGAAAGCCTCAAGGCTGAACAGAACCGTGAATCGAAGCTTGTGCCTCAGTACAAAAAAGAAGGCAGAGACATGAAGGCGATCTTTGCGAAAATGAAGGAAATGGGCGAGACCGTCAAGAAAAACGACGAGACCCTCAAGGGCATCGAGACCGAGCTGACCTCTCTGATGCTCGGACTTCCCAACCTTCCCGACATCGACCTTCTCGAGGGCGGCAAGGAAAACAATCAGCCCCTCCGTTACTTTGGCGAACCTCACAAATTTGATTTTGAGCCGAAGAACCACGTTGACCTCTGCACCGACCTCGGTCTCATCGACTATAAGCGTGGCACCAAGCTTTCGGGCAGCGGCTTCTGGATCTATCGCGGCATGGGTGCGCGTCTTGAATGGGCGCTTCTCAACTACTTTGTCGATACGCACCTCGGTAACGGCTACGAGCTTGTGCTCGTACCCCATATGCTCGGTTACGAATGCGGTCTGACCGCGGGTCAGTTCCCGAAATTCCAGGATGAGGTATATTGGCTCGAAACCGCCGAGGATGAGCGCCGCCGCTTCATGCTTCCCACCGCTGAGACCGCTCTTGTTTCGCTCCACCGTGACGAGATTCTCACCGAGGAAGATCTCCCGAGAAAATACATCTCCTACACGCCTTGCTTCAGACGTGAAGCCGGCAGCTACCGTGCCGATGAACGCGGCATGGTCAGAGGCCATCAGTTCAACAAGGTCGAAATGGTACAGTACACCCTCCCCGAGAAGAGCGACGAGGCCTTTGAAGAGCTGGTTGCCAACGCCGAAAACCTCGTCAAGGGTCTCGGATTCCACTTCCGCACCGTCAAGCTTGCCGCCGAGGACTGCTCCGCTTCGATGGCGAGAACCTACGATATCGAGATCCAGATCCCCTCGATGCAGGGCTATAAGGAAGTTTCTTCGGTATCGAACGCCCGCGATTATCAGGCTCGCCGCGGCATGATGCGTGTCAAACGCGCCGACGGCAGAATGGAATACGTTCATACGCTGAACGGCTCCGGTCTTGCGACCAGCCGTATTCTGCCCGCACTTGTCGAACAGAATCAGAACGCCGACGGCTCAGTCACCGTACCCGAGGTCCTTCGCAAATACGTCGGTTGCGATATCATCAAAAAAATATGACCGCGCTTCTTGATATTCAGATGATCTCGATCCCCACACTCGTCTGGGCGATGTACGCAGGGATCGTGATCGGCATCCTCATGATGTATTATAACAAGATCTACCTGGGCTCAGCCATCCGTTCAATTCTCGAAAAAGGCGCGATCAACGAAGAAAACGCCATGAGCGCCGAGGCTCTCGGCTTCAAGGATAAGCGCCTGATCCTGCGTGCAATCGAAAAAGGGATCTTGCAAAAATACGTAAAGCCCACCGAACAAGAGGGCGAAATGCGGTATTACGTAACCGAAGAAGACCGTGTCCGCGTCGAGCTTCGCTATTCCGCCAAGGGAACAGATCTCTACGTCGTGGTGGTGGCGCTGGTGCTGTTTCTCATCTTAGCGCTGATTGCCTCCCGCTATCTTCCCGATATCCTTGCGGCGGCAAGGGATCTTGCCTCGTGAAAAAAGCCTATTTCTTTGTATCCGCTACCCTCGGGGCATTCATCCTCCTTCTTCTCACAGTCCTTCTGATGCTCGCCTTCGGGCAGAGATTTTCAACCGTCAGAGTCGAGGGCTACGGCAGAGTGAGTTATTTCGGCACATCCGAAGAGGGAACCGTCTATCTGAAAGGAACAACGGCAACGTATTCCAAAGAAAACAGCACCCTGATCTATGAAAACGGCGACATGTATGAAGGCGAGCTGAAGCACTATCTCCCAAACGGCAAAGGCATTTATACTTACTGTGATGGCGACGTTTACGAAGGTGACTTTGTCAACGGCGCCTTTCACGGCAAGGGCAAGTACCGATTCGCAAACGGCGATATTTTGTCGGGAACCTTTGTCAATGGAACGTGTCATGGCAACTGTCAGTTGACAATAAACGAAAAAGGCAACCAACAGGTGCTTGCAGGCAGTTTTTCCGCATGGAAATATACGGGAAAGCTCTCATATTATACAAAAGACGGGACATACTATGAAGGCGGTTACCTGAACGGACTGCCAAGCGGCGAAGGAAGGGCGCGTTTCCCCAACGGCGACAGCTATGAGGGAGCCTTTCTGAACGGCGCGTTCTCGGGCGTCGGCACGTATACCTTTGCAGACGGAAGCTATTATACAGGGCAGTTTGAAAACGGCGCCCCGCACGGCTACGGTCGGTATACGTACACCGAAAACGGCGTCGAGACCTCTGTCGCGGGCGATTTTTACCACGGCGTATACCTGAAGGAGTCCGAATCCTGACCGCAGAAACGGTAGGATCACGTCTTGAGCCAGCAAGCCTATGAACCAAGACGCCCGGCTGTTCTGTTCGTAACAGGCAGTATGAATACGGGCGGCGCAGAAACCCATGTACTCACCATGGCATCCTCCCTGATGCAGGAGGGATGCTTCGTTGCCGTCGCATCAAGCGGCGGCATTTTCGTGGAGGAGCTGAAAAAACGGGGCATCCTCCATATCACCGTCCCCCTGAACACCCGCTTGCCTCACCGCATTCTGCGTGCGGCAAGGATCATCAGGCGGGCGGTGAAGCGCTATGGATTCGATATCCTGCACGCGCATACAAGACCCGCCGCTCTCGCCTGCCGCTGTGTCGCAAGGGGCGGCATCTTGTCAACCGGAAGTTGCAAACGTGTGCGCTTCGTCACCACTGCGCATCTCGATTTCGGGGTAACGCCCCTGATCCGCCGTTTTACCGACTGGGGAGAGAGAACCCTTGCGGTCAGCGAGGATCTCAGAGAATATCTCATCAGAGAATACGGTCTTCGATACGAAGCCATCGATCTCACCGTCAATGGGATCGACACCGACCGATTTTACAAAAAAGAGCTGCCCTCCGCTTACAGACAGGCAAAGGAAGAGCCTGTTGAGATCGTCCATGTCAGCCGCATCGACAAGGATCGTGCCCTGACCGCTTTTCTCTTGGTCTCTCTCATGCCCACGCTTCTCAAGGAACACAATGTCAGACTGACCATCGTCGGAGGAGGCGAGCTGTTCAAAGCCCTTTCGGAACGTGTCGCCCGATTCACCTCGGTCTATGGGGAAAGGATCGTTCTCGTCGGAGAAACGGCAGATGTTTTGCCCCATCTCCGAAAAGCCGATATTGCCGTCGGAGTATCACGCGCGGCTCTCGAAGCCATGGCATGCTCACTGCCGACGATCCTCTCGGGCAATGACGGATATCTCGGTATTTTCCGAAAAGAGCAACTGACAGTTGCGAAAGAAAGCAATTTCTGCTGTCGCGGCAGGAATCTTCCCACCGAGGAGAGCCTGCTTCACGATCTCAGAGCCCTTCTCGGTATGACACCCGCGGAACGTGAGGCGCTCGGACGCGACTCACGAAAAACGGTCGAAGAGAACTACTCTCTCAAGATCAGTACCAATGACTATCTACGCTTTTACGACGGACTTCGTCCTTATCGGCGAAAGCGATATAATCCGGCTCTGATTCTCGGTTACCACGGATTTGGTAACGTCGGAGACGATGCCCTCCTTGACAGTATGATTCAAGGCATCCGAAAGAATCAGCCCGACTGCGGCATTACCGTTCTCTCGCGCGATCCCAAATCGACCGAGAGAGCCTATCCCGTCTCAGCGATCTCCCGACGCGCGCCTTTTTCGGTGCTTCACGCGATCCTCTCCGCTGAGATCCTCTATGTCGGAGGAGGAACAGTCCTACAGAGCAATTCCTCTCACCGCTCGCTGAAATACTATCTCTTTCTCATCCGCCTTGCAAAGCTTTTCGGCAAAACGATCGTCTATTACGGCAACGGCATCGGCAAGATGACACGGGGAGAAGAGAAGAAGGTTGCCCGCGTTATGGCAACACAAAGCGTCATTTCTCTGCGTGACGGCCATTCCTTTGTAAAAGTGGCATCAATGCTCGGCGAGCTTCCTGAGCCAAAAAAGCTTTTTTGGAAAGACAGCAAGAAAACGCGCCTTCTCAAAGAAAGTGCCGACTGTGCCATACTGACCGAGCCTTGCTCCGATTATCACCGCCGCACCCTCCTTAAAGGGAGTGACAGACGGTATTTCGTCGTTGCGCCAAGTGGAATTGTCAGCGACCGACACCGTAAGCTATACGAAAAACGGATGGCAAACGCCATTCTGATCGCCGCTGAAAAAGGGTATTTTCCTGTTTTTCTCGTGATGCAGAAAAAGAAGGATCTCGCCTTGTCCGAGAAGCTTGCCTCACGCCTGAGTGCCGCGGGATACCGAAGCCTCGTCCTCACCCCCACACCGAAGGAAACTGTCGGCATCCTGTCAAAAGCCGAGTTTCTTCTTTCCTCACGGCTTCATCCCCTCGTCTTTGCCGCCGCGCAAGGGATTCCCTCGCTCTCTTACGCAAGGGATCAGAAGGTGCTTCGCTTTGCCTCCCACGTGTTTGGCAAGGAAGCGGCGGTGCGCTTTGACAAGCAGGAGGATCACCGCTTGAACGAAGCCATCCTTTCGGTGCTGATCGTAAAGACCATCCCCGAAAAAGCGCTCTTTCTCCCCGCATCTGACGTGGTGAACGAGATGAGATCCCGCGCCCGCACGCTTCCCGATGAGATCGACGAAGCGCTGATCACCCTGTCACTCACAAAAAAGAAAGCCCTCGGCTTGCTGAAAGCCAAGGCGCGTAAAAAACCGGAATAATCACCCACGATATCAAAGTAACGTATAAAAGGAAAGAAGCATATGAGAATCAAGGATATCACGCTTGCCCCCTCGGGCAGACAAAAGATCGAATGGGTCAAGAGCTACACCCCCGTTCTGAATCTGATTGAAGCCGAATTCGCCAAAACCAAGCCCTTTCAGGGCATGAAGATCACCATGTCCATTCACTTAGAAGCCAAGACCGCTTATCTCGCTGAGATCTTAAAGACAGGCGGCGCCGAGGTTTCGATCACGGGCTGTAACCCGCTTTCCACTCAAGATGACGTGGCGGCGGCTCTGGCAGTCGCAGGACTTGAGGTCAACGCCATCCACGGCGCAAGCGCCGGGGAATACGAAAGCGATCTCATCGCGGCGCTTTCGGTAACGCCCGATCTCATCATCGACGACGGCGGCGATCTGATCTCGCTTCTGCACTCCTCCTGCCGTGACTACGGCAAAAAGCTCATCGGCGGCTGTGAGGAGACCACCACGGGCATTCACCGTCTCAAGGCACGGGAAGCCGCGGGGATCCTCGACTATACCATGATCGACATCAACGATGCCGACTGCAAGCATCTCTTCGACAACCGCTACGGCACAGGGCAGTCGGTCTTCGATGCCATCATGCACGAAACCAATCTCATCGTCGCAGGTAAGCGCGTGGTGGTTGCGGGCTACGGCTGGTGCGGTAAGGGTGTCGCCATGCGCGCCAAGGGTCTTGGCGCCATCGTCTACGTGACCGAGATCGACCCCGTCAAGGCAATTGAAGCCGTTATGGACGGCTTCCAGGTGCTTCCCATGAAGGAAGCCGCGAAGATCGGCGATCTTTTCATCACGCTGACAGGCTGTAAGGACGTCATCACCCGTGAGCATCTCGAACTCATGAAGGACGGCGTTCTGCTTGCCAACGCCGGACACTTTGACGTCGAGATCAACAAGCACGATCTCGATGCCATGGCAGTCAGCACCGAACAGAGAAAGCCCTGTGTCACGGGCTACAGAACCGCCGACGGCAGATGGCTGAACCTGCTTGCCGAGGGCAGACTGGTCAACCTCGCGGGCGGAATGGGACATCCCGCCGAGATCATGGACATGTCCTTTGCTCTCCAGGCAAAATGCCTCGAATACCTCGCCAAGACCAAGGGCACGCTGACAAAGGGCGTGTATGACGTACCGCGCGAGATCGACGTTGAGGTTGCCACCATGAAAGCCAAGGCGCTGAACGCCACCCTCGATCAGCTGACCGACGAGCAGAAGGCTTACCTTCTCGCTGCCGAATAAGGAGACTGTATGCCAAATATGCACCTTACCACCTCGCTTTCGCTTGATAAAGCTACGAAGGACGAGATCAAAAAAGCCTTTGCCGAAGCCATTGCCCTCATTCCCGGCAAAAGTGAAAAATGGCTGATGGTCATCATTTCCGACAATACCGACATGTATCTTGCGGGCAGTGACGCCCCCGCCGCCCTGGTTGCCGTTGAGCTTCTCGGCAGTGCCGAGGCATCGGTCTATGAAGCCGTTACCGCCTCGGTGACAGCCTCGCTCCGCCGCATTCTGGATCTCCCGGGCGATCGGATCTACACGCACTTCAGCGAATTCGAACACTGGGGCTGGAGCGGCGAGCATTTTTAAAAAGCGCTGTGAAACCCTTCCGAAAAACCTCCCCTTGCGCCGGGAAGCGCAATCTCTTCCGTTGAAGAGGCGCTTCGCTTGAGAGCCGGGGGAGGTTTCGTTTGATCGGAGTTTTTACGTAGTAAAGGAGAATGGTTTTTGTATTAAAGTGTAAAAAAACGACTGTATTTTTGGGGAAAATGCCCCTTGATGACGATCATGAATTTATGGTATAATATAGGTGTAAATTTGTGATCGGGGAGAAGGAGGCGTTCATATGTTCCGGGCAGGTGACTTTATCATGTACGCAAGCGAGGGTGTTTGCAGGATCGAGGATATTCGCACAATGGCATTTGAATCGGCAAAATACACATCGGAAGAAAAGACCTATTACGTGCTGATGCCTCAGAACAAGAACAGCGCCCTGATCTACGTTCCCACCGACTCTGCCGTTCTGACCGCGCGCATGCGTGAGATCACGCCAAAACAGAAGATCGAGGAGATCATCGACTCGGTCAAGGGTAAGATCTACCCCTGGATCAATGATCGCAAGAGGCGGGGTATTCTGTATCGGCAGATCACTGCCGAAATGCGTATCGATCAACTGCTTCTTCTGATATGCTCGCTTTACAATCAACGCCATAAGCTTGAAAAAGAAAACAAAAAGATGGCGTTTTCCGATAACGAAATGCTCTCAAAATGCGAAGCTCTCGTCCGCTCGGAATTTGCTTTTTCTCTCGGCATCGACCCCTGTGAGGTCGGCTCATACATCAAAACACGGCTCGGCATCAATGTCTGACAGCAAAATGACAACCCACGGTTGCTTTTCGCAACCGTGGGTTGTCATTTTTATTAGTTGAGACCGTAAATCGCTTTGTACTTTTTCTCAAGATAGTCAAGATAATAATCGACCGAGAGGCTCTCGCCCGTGATATGACGGATCCATTCATCGGGGGTCATCAGAGAGGCGGTAGCAAAGACCCGTTCCTTCAGCCAGGCGGCAATACGGGTGAGATCGCCCTTTCTGACGTCGGCAAAGACGTCAAATTCCTTCTCCATCGTATGAAGGATCTGCGCGCCGTAGGCATTGCCGAGGGCATAAGAAGGGAAGTAACCGAACATTCCCGTCCAGTGTACGTCCTGAAGAGCGCCCGAGGCATCATCGGGAACATCAATACCGAGATATTCGCGATACTTCGCTTTCCAGAGCGCGGGGATCTCGCGAGCGGTGACGGTACCGTTCATAAATGCCTTCTCGATCTCATAACGGATGAGAATATGCAAGGAATAACTAAGCTCGTCAGACTCAGTACGGATGAGAGAAGGACGCGCGATATTGACCGCCTCGTACAGCTCGCGGTCGGAGATATCGTCGAACACACCGCCCGAAAGCTCACGAAGCTTGGGCGCGATGAAAGAAACGAACGCCTCACTTCTGCCAATGATATTCTCATAAAAGCGCGAGATCGTCTCATGCATGGCATTGGACATCGAATCCGAGGCGTGATTTTCATACACCTCGTCGGGTTCGTTCTGCATGAACATTGCGTGGCCGCCTTCGTGCAGGGTGGAGAAGATGTTCGAAATGAAATTCTCCTCATAATAATGCGTGGTCACACGCACGTCGCAGGGACCGAAATTGGTCGTAAAGGGATGCTCGCTGGTCGCAAGCACCGAAGCACTCTCACGAAGACCCTCAAGCGTCATCAGATAGCGCGAGAACGCCTCCTGGCGGGTGATCGCAACGGGGCGTGTCAGAAAATCCTCGCGGATCGGCTTGCCTTCTCTGACGATCCTGTCAAGCAGAGGAACGATCCTCTCTTTCAGCGAGGAAAAGAAAGCATCAAGCGTCTCTTCGGTATTGCCCTTTTCGTAATCGTCAAGCAGTGCCGTATAGTAAGTGGGGTATTTTCTGTCGCGCAGATCGATCTCGCGGCGGGTGATATCGATCAGTCTTTGGAAGGTGGGCGCGTATTTCGAAAAATCGTTCTGCCGCTTCGCCGTCAGCCACTCGCCGTACGCCCCGTTGAACACCAGATTCATTTCATACGCAAAATCGGGCGTGATGTTTTTGCTCTTTTCAAAATTGTCATAGAGATGCTCGACCGTCTTTTTCTGCACCTCGGTCAGTCCCTCGTCATCCTCATGAAGCTCATAGATCAGCTTCACAAAACGCTTGGCATGAGTCAGCTTGAACAGTGTCTTCGAAAGCGCCGCCATATCGGCGCCTGCCTGCGCCATGCCCTCCTCGGGACAGCTGCAAGACTGGTCAAAATTCAGTTTACCGATGGTTCTTCTGTATACGCCGATCTCATCGAGGAGTGAGAACAGCTTTTTGAGTTTTTGCTGATTTGTCATACGATCCGTCCTTTTCCGTGTCAGATTACTCACAGTATAGCACAGATCTTTGGAAAAAGCAAGAGAAAAAAGCCGCCCGCCGGCGTGCAAAATCAGCAGCAAAATGAAATCAGCCACCACGTATTGTATTGTGGCTTTTGATTAGCAAAAAACAATGAAAAGCCCCGCGCAAGGCGGGGCGAGAAATTATTGCTGTAATTTAGATACCCATTCATTCCAACGGGGATCGGATTGAATTTCGTCTTTAACCAAGGAATGTTCTTGCACAGACCACCAAGGCCAATCTTCCGCAAGACTGATTGCTTCGGAGCGAGGATGAGCTTTGTCAAAACGCCATTTGTCAATATCGATCTTTACCAATTTCAAAAGCGGTGCAGTATACGCAGCCTCGTCTTTGGCGCAAAGCGATTCAAATGCCTTGAAATGCAGCAGCGATGTATCCAACGCCTCAAACGCCTCATCATACTTGCCATCGAACCAAAGATAGAGTGAAAGCAGAGTGTACATTCGCGCAATATACGAATTGTAAATACCATAATTTTCGTCGGTACAAACGTGATCAAACAGCGTGATCGCCGACCGTATGCTCTGCACCTTTTCACAAGGTGTCATATTCCGCTCATAGGATAGCATCGTGCCAATGATAGCTTCCGAGCTTGCACAGATCAGCTTTATTAATGCTTCTCCACAAGCTTCGGCACGACGTTTTCCGTCAAAGGCATTTATGCGCAGACATTCATACGAGCCGTAGATCGTCGGTGCAGATTCGATTACGGCAAGCGCTCGCTCGTGTTCACCCATATTAAGATAAAGCTGGGTGAGATGTTTCAACGCGTTATGGCGCATTTCGCCTGCTTCAAGAGTTTTAAGAAGTTTTTCATAAATCACGATAGCTTCCTTCCACTCTGAATATCCGCGGTGTCTTTCGATATCGTAAACATTGTAACCTTCAGAATCGATAAGGTGATATTCTCCGTAACGAACGTAACCCGCATTATAAAGCACCTCAGCAAGAGACAGCATGATCTTTTCGTTAGCAGGAAATTCTATCATCGCTTCTCTTGCAAGCGCAAGACACTCATCAATGTTGATATCGACCCCGTTGTTCCGACTGTTCATTTCTTTGATTTGTTTCACAAGCGCATCTATCTTCTTATCGCGGTTATTCTCATATCCGAAAAGTTCATCAATGGTAACTCCGAAATAGTTTGCAATAGCAGGGATTATCTCCATGTCGGGATAACCGCCATTCGCTTCCCATCGAGAGACCGCCTGCGATGTCACACCGATCGCTTCAGCAAGAGCTTCTTGTGTGCGTCCGTCTCGCCAACGCAGTTCGCGTATTTTTTGTCCTAAATCAAGTTGCATATAAGCACCTCCAAAATTCATTTCACCGGTGTGATCATAGTATAGCACACATAATATGAAAAAGCAATTATCAATCCGTTGTTTCAAATTCAAGCAATCCTTGGATCGCATCGTCCTGACGCTTGCATGCGGGGTAAGCATCATGCATGGAAGTCTGCGCACGATCGGGCAGAAACCCGAACCTACTTTCATCTGAGAAAGACGGTGCAGGAAAGGCTCTCTTGTGTAAAGGGAGCTGACGCCGAAGGCGGCTGAAGGATTGTTTTTTGCGAAATTATCCTTTCTACAATCCCTCCGTCTCGCTTACGCGAGCCACTTTTCTTTACACAAGGGAGGATATAGCAAGCCGCTCTTCCAACAAAAAACACCACCAAAGAAAATTCCTTGGTGGTGTTTGTACTTTTTCCGTTAAAATGCGGTGAAGATCGGGCGGCTTTTGTGTGTTAATAGAGGAATGATCACTGCTTGACGGTCAGAACGTCGTTCTTGAACTTACCTTCTACCGAGCCGTTCATGGTGATGAAGGTGGTGATGTCCTTGTCGCTGAGAAGCTTCAGGGTTCTGGGGTCGGCGGGATTGTTAGCCGAAGCGAAAACAACGGCATACTTGGGAGCAACCGCGTCGATCAGGCTTTCAACCTTATCGTTGTAAGCGCCGTGAAGCGGAACCTGAAGAATATCATACTTCTTGCCGTTCAGCGAAGCGATGATCTCGTTGATACGCGCGCCGAAGATATCGGAAGCGATGAGAATATCCATACCTGCCGATTCCACCGATACGACGAGGGAATAATACTCATCCTGATCGGCGCTCGAGGTGGTGGACTTAGCGGGATAAATGGTCACGGTGAGACCTGCGGCGGTGATGGTCTTGTCTTCGCTCACGACCTCGGGGGTCATGTTGGCTTTGGCAAGAGCCGCGCGGTATTCATCGTAGGCATTGCCGGTCTTGGTGTATTTGGGCTCGATCACGTTCTTGACGGTAACGCCCTCAAGGATCGTGCCGACAGCACCGTAGTGATTCTTGTTAAACTGGCTGACGATAAGATAATCGATCTCGGTCACGCCCTTTTCCGCAAGATATTCAAGGATCTTTTCGCCGTCATCCTGCTTACCGTTGGCATCGTCATCGTCATTTTCGCCGGTATCGACGAGGATCGCGAGATCGCCCGAACGGATCAGGGTAGCGTTGGCTTTGCCGACCTTGAAAAACTTGACGTTGACCTTACCGTCGCCAACCGAGGGGGTGGGATCGGTAGTGTCACCGGTAGGAGCGGTTGTCGTAATGTCAGAGCCTTCAGTCGTCGTGGTGGGTGTTCCGCACGCGGAAAGTGTAAAAAGCGATGCGACGATCAGAATCAGCGCAACGAACGGGAGGAGAAGATTCTTTTTCATAATAATTCCTTCTTTTCGGTTTTTATGGTTGTACCATCTCATGTATTATACTATATAAATATGAACAAATCAAGCACTGTCATATGCTTTTACCAAAGAATCAGTGAAAAATCCTGACTTTTTACGGTAATTTTGTCTCCCGCGGTCCGTTTTGCGAAATAGTCGCGGGGGATCTTTCCGGAAAGGGACTCACAGCCCCGCGGGATCAGGGAAGACAGCGGCAGTGTCACCGCCTTATCCGAGCGGTTGACGATCATGACGGCGAGGGCATCGGTATCAAAGCGCGCATACGCGAGAACGCCCGCGGGCATATCCTCGATCAATGCGAAATAGCCCTTTTTGAAAAGCGGGATCTCACGGCGCATGGCGTTGATCTCACGGTAAAAGCCGAGGATCTCACCATCCTCCCGACCCCAGGGATAGGGGCGGCGGTTAAAGGGATCGTGATAACCCTCCATCCCCGCTTCGTCACCGTAAAAGACGGTGGGAACACCCGGTACGGTCGACAGCAAGAACCACGCAAGACGAAGGCGCGCCTTCGCGATGGCTCTCGCCTCCGCGGGAAGGGTGGCATGCGCCAATTCCTCCTCACTCCGTCCGTTTTCTCCCACTCCCGAAAGGCGGTTCAGAATACGCTCGGTATCGT
>JAFVYN010000142.1 GCA_017508605.1 Clostridia bacterium | reverse complement strand
GAAAACGCGATCACAACAAGCTTGGCCGTGAGCTTGAGCTGTTTACTACGGTTGATGTGATCGGTCAGGGACTTCCCATTATGCTTCCCAAGGGCGCAAGAATGATCCAGACGCTTCAGCGTTTTGTTGAAGATGAAGAGCAAAAGCGCGGCTGGCTTCTCACCAAAACGCCCTTTATGGCGAAGAGCGATCTTTATAAGATCTCGGGTCACTGGGATCATTACCGTGACGGTATGTTTGTGCTTGGTGATCCTGATAAGGATAAGGAAGTCTTTGCGCTTCGTCCGATGACCTGCCCCTTCCAGTATCAGGCATATCTTACCAAAGGACGTTCGTACCGTGATCTGCCCCTTCGCTATAACGAAACCTCTACGCTCTTCAGAAACGAGGCGTCGGGCGAAATGCACGGTCTGATCCGTGTCCGCCAGTTCACCATTTCGGAAGGCCACCTGATGTGTACGCCCGAACAGCTCGAACAGGAATTTGAAGCGTGTCTTGATCTTACGACCTTTATGCTGAAGACACTCGGTCTTTTTGAAGACGTCAGCTTCCGTTTCTCGCAGTGGGATCCCGCCGACACCGAAAAATATATCGGTACTCCCGAGCAGTGGGATGAAGCGCAGGGCGTTATGAAGAGAATTCTCGACAAGCTCGAGATCCCTTATAAGATCGGCATCGGCGAAGCTGCTTTCTACGGTCCGAAGCTCGATATCCAGATCCGCAACGTATACGGCAAAGAGGACACGCTGATCACGATCCAGATCGACCAGATGCTTGCCGAAAAATTCGGCATGGAATATGTCGATCGCGACGGCGTGAAGAAGAATCCTTATATCATTCACCGTACCTCGATCGGTTGTTATGAAAGAACACTTGCCCTTCTGATCGAAAAGTATGCGGGCGCGTTCCCCACGTGGCTTGCTCCCGTTCAGGTCAAGGTGCTTCCCATTGGTACGGAGCAGAACGACTACGCTCACGCCTTTGCCGATAAGCTTTCCGCTGCCGGTATGCGTGTTGAGGTTGATGACCGCAATGAGACCATTGGCTATAAGATCCGTGAAGCACGGCTTGGCAAGGTGCCTTACCGTATCGTTATCGGCGCGCAAGAGGTCGAGAACATGACGGTTGCCGTCGGTTCGCGTGATAAAGGAGATCTTGGCGCTATGACGCAGGATGAATTCCTTCTTATGGTTCTCGAAGAGATCCGCACCAAAGCAAGAGCATGATCGATATACTGAAACGCGTCTTCACAGAGGAGCATTTGCTTCTCTGTGAAGCGTTGCCTTTTTCGGCGTGTTCGCTTATAGCACCGCACAAATTAAAATGGCTTGACTTTGAGGTGAGATCCGCGATCATTTTTGCGATCCCATATCTTGTCAAAGGGGAAGAAAAGCGTAATGTATCCCGCTATGCAGTGTCGAGAGACTATCATCTCTACGTCAGTCAATTACAAGAGAGACTTTTGCCGCGTCTGGCATCACTGTTTCCTGATGCGCATTTTGTCCTGTTTGCCGACAATTCACCGATCGATGAGCGCGATGCCGCTGTGAAGGCGGGCATTGGTGTGATGGGTAAAAACGGGCTTGTTTTGACGGAGAAGTACGGATCCTACGTCTTTCTTGGCGAGGTTCTAACCGATCTTGTTCCGCAAAATATCGGCGCGATAAGGGAACTTGCTTCCGGTGTTTGCCACAACTGTTCAGCCTGCCAAACTGCCTGTCCAAAGCTATCGTGCTGTCTTTCTGAATTGACGCAAAAAAAAGGTACGCTTTCTTCTGAAGAAGCAAATGAGATCCGATCGCTTGGCTCGGTGTGGGGATGCGATGTATGTCAAGAAGTATGTCCGTATAATAACGCTGCAGAGGAAACGCCAATCTCTTTTTTTCGCGAGTATCGGTTACCGTATCTGACCAAATCGCTTCTTGTCGGAATGACTGATGAAGAATTCTCTTGCCGCGCATACGCATGGCGAAAACGCGACACGATTTTACGCAATCTTGAATTGTTTGAATCCGAATCATACTGACCTGCCGCACCGCGGCAGGTTTTTTATTGATGAAATTTGTGCTAAATATCAAGCGGCAGTATTGACAAAAACAGGAAATAGGTGTATAATATTCTTACATTGTGAAGAGCTTTATGCTATGATGTAACACATGGTAGTTATTGAGGAAGGAAGTGATCATCTTGCGCGAATATTGGGATGTATACGGCGAAGATTACCGTAAGATTGATGGTAAAATTGCGATTCGCGGTAAGCATGATCTTGGTTTGCACGAATATCATCTTGTGGTTTATGCGTGGATCGTGTCAAGCGACGGCCGTGTGATTATTTCAAGACGGCAAAAAGGCAGAAGCTTTGGCGGTACCTGGGAATGTACCGGCGGTTGTGCCAAAGCAGGTGAAGATTCAAAAACTGCAGTCCTTCGCGAAGTGAAAGAGGAGTTGGGAATCACCCTGAAGGAAGAAAACGGCAGACTCTATAAGCGGTATAAACGGCGCTATCCCGTTGGTGCTAAGGCAATCTGCGACGTATGGGTCTTTCATCAAGATATATCGCCGAATGAATTTCATCTGCAAACAGACGAGGTAAGCGATGTCAAAACAGTTACGTTTGAAGAGCTTCTTGACATGCAGTTGCGGGGCGCGTTTAAAAAACGGTATTTTTACCTTGAGGACATGTTGGCTACACTCAAGGCTGTCACTGTTATATAACACCGATTCTGACTGTATGCCGCATCGGTGTTATTTTTTTAGAAAACAGCCTTCTTGTGAGAGAAATGTAGTATACCTTGTATAGTATTATAGTTAAAGGAGAAAGTGTGATGACAAAATCTGCAATCGGTATTCGTGTAAAAAAAGCTGTTGAAGGATATGATCTTGGCGCGTCTAAATTTTTTGGGACGCCCACCATCCCTTTGATCTGGGAGAATGACTTTTATGAAGATGAGATTTTTTTATGTCAGATCCGTCTTTCTGATATAGCGCCGTTCGATCCGCACAACCAATTGCCGCATTCGGGTTACTTGTATATTTTCTTGCACACCGAAAACGGCAATTATGAGTTGAGAGCTGATGTGAGATATGCCGCGGAAGTACCCGAGCTGGCACTTGACGATTTCAATGCCGCGGTGGAAGGATATGAGTCATATAACCAGGCATATCTGATGGAATTTTATGAGGCGGACGAATCCAGTACCGCAACAAGACTTTTGGGTGTACCGTCGGATTGGCCGTATGAAGAAGATCCTCCTAAACTTCTTATGCAGTTTGATCCTCTTGACAGTGAAATGGGATTTCTTGACTACATCGACGGGTTCTTATATTTCTTTTTTGGAAAAGATGGATCGGATCTTTCTGAGGTATGGCTGAAGGAAGAGTACACTTGATACTGAATGCCTGTATAGCACTGTAAAGGAGAAGGTTATGTCCTATTCAAATGATACCATTGAACGTTTACGTGTACTTGTTGAATCGGTTGAAAACGCTGTTGCTAAAAATTCCCGTGCGCTTACGTATCGCGCTATTCCATACCTCGTTGAGATCGATCAACTGATAAGCGAACCTTTTGCTCAAACCAAAACGCCGGACAGGGAACTGCTGTGTGATGGCACTGCTATGTTGCGCTATCTTGCTGAATCCTATGATCGGATGCTTCGTTTTGCCGTATCGGTGCGGTATTATCAAAGGGCGATCTCTTCGGCATATGCGCTTTTTCTTCAATACGGAGAGCAAGTCCCCGATCTTGGCGATTTATTTTATTCGGCGCTTAAGGCTCGCAATTATTATGTGAACGATGACTGCGCGGATCTCTGTGAAATGGTTTTTCCGATTCTTAAGGAAAAAGGCGAAGAACTGTACCGAAACGTTATGGAACGCCCACGATCCTTGAAACACGATTCTGTGGAAATGACAGAAGCGTATCTTGAGGCGATTGACGAAGTGGAAGAAATACTCGAGAATGAATTTGCGGATGGCGGGCGCGGATCATGTCATGCGCTCTGGCAAAGAAAAAAAGATCTTTTGTCTGAACGCGGTATTCTTTGGCATTCTCCTTCTCAACTCAATCCCCGTGTTCGGTTTGATTGACTGTAACAAGCAAAAAAGGGCTGTCTCAAATGCAAATTTCTGAGCATTTGATATGCACCCCAAAAGTTAGACACTTTTGGAGGTGCATATTTTTTATGAAAAAAACAGGAAGAAAAAACAAAAACTACTCGCCAGAATTTAAAATTCGTGTTATAATGGATATGCGAGAACACCGATTGAGTTATCACG
>JAFVYN010000006.1 GCA_017508605.1 Clostridia bacterium | reverse complement strand
GTAGAAACCGGTGCATTCGAGAACTACGTCAACACCAAGCTCACCCCAAGGAAGGTCAGCAGCGTTCTTTTCAGCGTAGATCTTCATTTCCTTACCGTCAACGGTGATTACGCCTGCTTCGTCGTTCGAAGTGATGTCGTGATTGTATCTGCCCTGAGCAGAGTCATACTTGAGAAGGTGTGCAAGCATCGAGGGCTTGGTCAGGTCGTTGATGGCAACGATCTCATAGCCTTCAGCGCCGAACATCTGTCTGAAAGCAAGACGGCCGATTCTTCCGAATCCATTAATAGCAACTTTTACGGACATGGTGGTATTCCTCCAAAAAATAAAATATTTGAGTTAAACTCTTTTGATACCACTCTATTTTACCCCAAATCTTGTCAAGTTTCAAGAGGTTTTACGAATTTTTTTCATAAAAATTGAAAATTTGTTACTTATATAACAAACTTTCCCCATATTCCCCAAGGCTTTTATCACAATTGTTGTGAAAACACAAAAAATAGATCCTACCAAAGAGAGGTTTGACCCATGATCGACAATACGACTATACAAGCATTCGAGTTACTCCCTGACCCCATTCTCATTTGTGAGCTTGACGGCACGCTGATCTACAAGAATCCCATCGCCGCAAAGCTTCTGGCGCTTCCCCATCTGAACTGCCGTATCTTTTCCCACTTGAAAAAACGTGCCGGGATGATCTTCGAGCATTGGGAAGACCGTCTTCCCGCATTTTTGGAATACGAAAGCCGCCATGATATCTACACAGCCCTTGTTGACACGGTCTATTATGAAACGCGCACCGTGGCGCTCTTTTTCTTTTCTCCCATGTTTGATTTTTCTTTCATGGAAAAGACCAAACTTCTGACACCCACAGCTCTTGCCGAAAGCTTTTCCGCCTCAAAGATCAGTAATCTTGCCGCGAGATCCTACTCCGGCGAAGCCACCCGCTCCCCCGACTTCCTGCGGCATCAGAAAGCCCATCGTCTCTTTGACCATTTCTTTCGCGCCATTCTCCACGATATTCGCGCGAAAAGTGAAACCTGTTATTGCGATGTCAAAACCGCTATCGACGTTCTGAATTACGCCGTCGAAAAGATCTTCTCCTATTTTGGCGTTACCGTTACCTTTCCCATTCTCGATGAGCGTTATCCCATGGGGAAGATCGAATTCAGCCCGTTTGTCCTTCTCTTCTCCGAGCTTCTGGTAACGATTTCCGAATTATCGGCAAAGAGCGCCACAATATCACTTTGTAAGGAACACACAAATCTCAATTTTACGATCCACGCCCTGCTTCGCCACGATCAGCCCACCGTTGAAGAAGGCTCGTTTGATATACTGGAAGATAAGCTCCCCATCAGCGCACTTGACCTTTATACCTTCAAAACGCTCTGTCGAAATCAGCACTATCTGTTTCAATTCTCTCTGAAAACACGAACCTTCACCGCCGAACTGAAAGTCCCCAACACCGAAAAATACGCGATCCGCGAACAAAACACGATCGATCTCGAGAGCATCTATCGGAAATTCGACCGCTTCGCTACCCTTCTCGAGAAAAACGAGCTTTTCGCTTGTCTTTCCCAAAGCCAAACACTATCAGGCGGTCCAAGAACATAAAAAACACGAAACAAATAAAAAACACGAAACGGAAAACCCGTTTCGTGTTTTTTGGTGCTCCTGTGGAGATTCGAACTCCAGACCCCTTGATTAAAAGTCAAGTGCTCTACCGGCTGAGCTACAGGGGCAAACGTGCTTATCTCAAGCACCTAAATACTATACCACACAATCCACCGTTTGTCAATAGTTTTTGGGAATTTTTTTAAAAGATTCGATTAAAATCGGAGAACGGGCAGCAAGATGCTGCCCGTTCTCCGATCGTTCATATGACATTACGAAGCCTTCGACTTCTTGTTATAACGGTCAAGCTGTGTGATTCCGAAATCCAGCGCGGCATAAAGCCCCTGCTTGTCGGTAAACATCTTGACCATGCGGTCCGCGTCGGAAACATTGGGGTCTGTGAGAAGGATCTGTCCAAGAATATTCTCAGGCACCTTCACGACCTTGCCACTCGGGGTTTTGACCTCTTTTTCGGTCAGGATCATCAGAAAGAGAACGTATTTATTGTCCATATCTCCGTAATAGATCAGATTCCCCTCACGAACCAGGGGCATATTACGGTAGATCACATAACTGCCTTTGATATTGGCATCAACACGGTAAGCCATTTTGCTGTCATCTCCTATCTATATTTAAGGCGTAACGCCATTTTGTCTATTATATACCGAAATGAGACGTTTGTCAAGTCTTGTGCCGTAAAAAATGGAAATTCACTCCACGTAGAGGCGGAACCGTCTGCGGTTACTGTCATACAGATAGAAAACGTCATCCGCGGTATTCGCGAATTTCACCTGCTCAGAAACCGCTTCTCCGTATCCATCCACCCCTGCCATTCGTGTCAGAATGGGGAAAGAAAAATCACCAAGGACCTTTCGCCCCCGCTTTCCCGCACCGAGAAGAACGGTATACCGAGGCAGATCAAACACCCTCTCCCCGGTAACGCCGAAGGCAGTCGAAAGCAGTACACGGCGAATGCGCGCATTGGTATACGAAGGATTGGCTGCCAGCGTTAAAAAATCCTCATAGCTATAAGACCCCTTTGCCGCAGCCCGAAGACGGTAGAAAAGATCCTCACTCAACTCAAAGACCCCCTCGGTCTTGTCCCGTTTCGCAAGAAGCCAGTCCTTTAATAACGCCTTTCCGAACTCTTCCATCCGACAGGGCTTGAGCGTTTGGATCATCTCATAGCTACTTTGCGGAACAAGTCTTTTGAGTTCTTCGTAATTTTCGTCAAGAATCGCCGCACGTGAGGCGCTTGCGCTCTCCATTCCCTCACGCTTTATCACAAGCGGCTTGATCGGGCTGTTCAGCTTATCGATCGCCGACAGATAAGAGACGCCCAGAATATCGTTCGGCTTCTTCGACAAAGGCTCACGGTACAGCTCGGAATACACGCGGTCTCGGACTACAGCATACGGTGTTTTGGGATCACGCTTCACTTCTCTGTCAAGCGCCGTTTGAAACGCCTCCGACTGAAGACGGGCCTTTTCGGCAAGCAAGCCCTCAAGACTTCCTGTTTCACTGCCGAAACAGAGATAGTCCAGCGAAAGCGCGCTCGCCAGCGCAACGCCTCCGAGCGCAAAGCTCTCAGCGCACGAACCCGACCACGGATAGGGATATTCCAAAACAAGATCCACCCCCGCGCGGATCGCCATCTCGGCACGGTACAGCTTGGGAAAGATCGCGAATTCACCGCGCTGAACGTAGTTTCCACTCATCAGCGCCACAACGCACACCTCTTCGTCAAAGCTGCGGCGGATCGCCTCGATCTGCCTGAGATGACCGTTATGAAAGGGATTGTATTCCGAAATAATACCAACCTTGATCATAATTCCCCACTTTTTCGTAAAAATCAAGAAAAATTTTTCAAATTACCCTTGTAAATTGCTCAAAAAAACAGTATAATGATTTATGTATGATTATACCACAATCAAAAATAAATGTCAATCAGGAGAATGAAAGAAATGAATGTACTCGTAGTGAATGCAGGCTCGTCCTCGCTCAAGTATCAGCTCATCGAAACCGCAAGCGGTGATCTGAAGGCAAAAGGTATCTGCGAAAGAATCGGTCAGGACGGCTCTGTCATTGAGCATAAGACCGCTGACGGTCAGAAGATCGTTACCAAGGCAGAAATGCCCAACCACGCCGTTGCCATGAAATACGTCGTAGCGGCTCTTACCAATCCCGAAACCGGTTGCATCAAGGACATGGCTGAGATCGAAGCAGTCGGTCACCGTGTTGTCCACGGCGGTCCTTACTATTCCGAAAGCTGTCTCGTCACCCCCGAAGTTCTCGCAAAGCTTGAGCTTTGCCGTGACTTTGCACCCCTCCATACCGGCGCACACCTCATGGGCATCAGCGGATGCACCGAGGTCATGCCCAACGTTCCTCAGGTTCTCGTTTTCGACACCGCTTTCCATCAGACCATGCCCGAGGAAGCTTATTACTACCCCATCACCAAAGAGATCTACGATGAATACAAGGTTCGTCGCTACGGTGCGCACGGTACCTCCCACCGCTTTGTTTCGCGCGTCATGTGCGATATCATGGGCAAGGTAGAAGGCACCAAGATCGTCACCTGCCACCTCGGTAACGGCTCTTCCATCTCGGCTGTCAAGGACGGCAAGGTTATCGATACCTCAATGGGCTTCACGCCTCTCGACGGCGTGGAAATGGGTACCCGTTGCGGCTCGATCGACCCCGCTATCGTTCCTTACATCATGAACAAGAAGGGCTTTACTCCCGATGAAATGAGCGAATTCATGAACAAAAAGTGCGGTTTCCTCGGTACGACCGGCTTTACCGACTCTCGTGATATCGAAGCTACCATCGAACGCGGTCCTTCCGATCCCAACTACGCAAACTGCGACCTTGCATCCAAGGTTCTCTTCTATCAGATCAAGAAGTACATAGGCGCTTACACCGCCGCTATGGACGGTCTTGACGCCATCGTCTTCACCGCGGGTCTTGGCGAAAACAACCCCCGTCTCCGCGAAAAGGTTTGCGACAACCTCACATACTTCGGCGTAGAGATCGACAAAGAACTGAATGCCAAGATGCTCCGTCAGTCGAACATCGTCAAGCTTTCCACCGATAATTCGAAGGTACTCGTTTACCTCATTCCTACCAACGAGGAACTTGTTATCGCTCAGGACACTGCTGACATCGTTTCGAAGCTGTAAAAAAACAAACTGCTCCCTCGCGCAACAGCTTCGGGAGCAGTTTTTTACCAATTCGGCAAACCAAAAAAACTGATACCGAAAGGATATTTCTCATGAAAAAACGCTTTTTCACTCTGATTGCCACGGTAGCGCTCCTGATGTGCTTCACCCTCGTCTTTGTTGCCTGCGGTGATGATCCCGTCACCACAGATCCCATCGAAACCACCACCGACGCTCCCGCTACCACGACCGAGCTTACCACCGCCAAGGTCACGACCGAAGCTCCGGTTACCACCGCTGAGCCGGAAAACGTATGGGTCAACGCCATCTTCGGCGGCGGGCCCTTCACCACAGGCTATACCGCTACGGCGAACAAGATCAAGGATTCCAACTTCAACACCTACATCATCTGGTCGATCCACCTCGATTCCGAGACCGGCGACCTTTACGTCAACGATATCCTCGTTGTCAGAAACGGCAAATTCGTTGCGACAGGCGCCAGAAAGACCTGGGAAGCCATCCGTAACTACTGCCCCAACATTACCCGTATCGAGCTGAGTATCGACGCTTGGGGAACGGGCGACTTTACCAAGATCAAGAACTTCATCGAAATGGATCCCGCCAAGGGCGGCGGCACGGGTGAGGATTCGATCCTCTATAAGAACTTCAAGTGCCTGATCGAAGCCTCGGGCGCGCACGCGATCAACTATGATGACGAAAGCTGCTACGATCTCAAGACCGGTGTCGAGTTTGCCCGCATGTGCGAAAGACTCGGTGTCAAGGTCACACTCTGCCCCT
>JAFVYN010000141.1 GCA_017508605.1 Clostridia bacterium | reverse complement strand
AGTAACTCTTTTATAACCAAAAAGCACCGTGCCGACGGGCACGGTGCTTTTTGGTATATCTCGCTTTCTGACAAGGAATACTATGGAAAAACGAAAGGATCTTCTTTATGAAATCGATTTTCCGCGCCATCACAGGAGGTGCCTTTCCCAAGGCGCTCTTTTTCTCCCTGCTTCAGCTCTTCATCTTCACCGTTTTCACCTTTCTTCTTGTCAACGGGCAACAGACCGTATACGCCGTTTTTGCCATGGTTCTCTTTTCCCTTTCGACAGCCTTCATCCTCTTTGCCTCGGACAAAGACCGTGAGGAGGACAGTGCCGATCCCTCTCGGGAAAACAGCCGCACGGTAAAACGCGGCATCAGTGTCTTCTCACCCCTGTCGGGCAATCTGATCCCCTTGAAGGATGTCAAGGACGAGACCTTTGCCGAGGGGATCATGGGCGAGGGTTTGGGTATCATCCCTACCGATGACCGTGTCTATGCCCCCGTTTCGGGGCTGATCGTCGCCTTCTTTGAGACCCATCACGCCATCACGGTGCTGTCGGACGAGGGGGCTGAGATCCTCATTCACGTCGGACGGGATACCGTCGAGCTGAAGGGAAAACACTTCACGCCCCTCAAAAAAGCGGGCGACCGTGTCAAGGCGGGGGATGCCCTTCTCGTTTTCGACCGCAAGGCGATCGCCGAAAAAGGCTATGACGTCACCACACCCGTTACGGTCGCCAACTCCTCTGAATTCTCGCTCCGTCTGACAGATTCCCGAACAGTAACGGCAGGCGATCATCTTATGACGCTCACAAAGAACTAATTGGCATCACCAAGAAGCTCAGACACCGTCACAAAGGTATACCCCTCGGAAAGAAGGAGCGGGATCACACGGGCAAGCGCCTCCACAGTATGACCACCGCCCACGATATAATCGTGGCACAGAATGATACTGTTCTCCTTGACCCCTCTTAAGATCTTGTCTGAAATACTTTCGGAAGAGATCCCCGTCCAGTCAAGCGTATCGAGACTCCAGTAGACTGTGCGGTAGCCCTCTCTGTCGGATACCGCCGCCACCACACGGTTTCTGACACCCTCGGGCGGTCGGAACAGCGTGGGCGCGCTTCCGCCGTTAGAAAGGATCAGCTCCTCGCACCGCCTCAGCTCCTCGGTCAGGGACTGCTCGCTTTCTTTCGAAAGCTTGGGGTGAGAATAGGTGTGATTGCCGATCTCCATTCCCGACGAGGCAAGCTTTCGAAAGGCATCGGGAAAATACTCGATATTCTCTCCGATTACAAAAAAGGTCGCTCTGATGCCGTAGTGTGAAAGAAGCGTAAGGATCTTTTCTGTCGTTTCGGGATGCGGTCCGTCGTCAAAGGTCAGAGCGATCCTCTTTTCCGAGCCTCCCCCGTTCTCGGCAAATACCGTCTGCGGCAGCACTAAGAAAAGTGCCAGCAGTACCGCGAGAAGGCGCTTCATCAGGCATCCCACAGCTCGTGAAGGGGCGCGATGCGGTAGCCCTCGTTTTCAATAGCGGTGATGAGATCATCCATGATCGCCGCGTTGGTACGTGAGGTCGGATGCAGCAGCATGACCTCGCCGGGATGCAGATGCGCGAGGATCTTTTGCATTGCTTCTTCCTCGCTCATCTGACGGTTATTGTCCCAATCGGCATAGGCAAATGACCAGAAGAGCGTTTTATAGCCGAGAGAATCGGCAAAGGCAAGATTCTCCTCGCTGAAGCGTCCCTGCGGCGGGCGGTAGACCTTTTCCATCTCCCTGCCCGTCAAAGCGCGGTAATTATCGGAAAGTCCCCTCAACTGGGATTCAAACATCGCAATGTCACGGATCTTCGTCATATCGGGATGCGTCCTCGTATGATTGCAGACCGCGTGTCCGCCGTCACCCATACGTTTGACAAGATCGGGGGCACGCTTGATGAGATTGTCAAGAATAAAGAACGCCCCCTTGACACCGTGACGGTCAAGTGCGTCAAGAACCTTTGCCACGTTTCCGTTTTCATAGCCGACATCAAAGGTCAGATAGATCCTTTTATCCCCCTCGTCGGCTTTTTTGTCAAGATAATACGCATCGTACCGCTCGATTACCGAAAGCGTTTTGTCAAGTGTGGGAGGCTCATGCAGGGTGTTGCCGCGGCAATACCAATTGATCGCCTCACTGCCCGCATATGCCGTATAGGTCAGAATCAGGGTGAGGATCGTGAATACTGTCAGAAACACAAGCCGTTTTCGGCTCATACCATCAACTCCATTCTTACAGATTCGGGAATAGTGTTTGATCAAAAGCACCTTTTCACCCCTTGAAAAAAGCGCAAAAAAAGAAAAAAAATCCCACAAGACATTTAAAAAGTCTTGTGGGAAAGAATATCAGTGAAGCGTTTTGGTCATCACAACCGCTTTGGAATTGTAGTAACGGAGTGCCTTGAGAAGACCCTCAGTCGCCTCAAAGAAGATCACGGCATGCTTACCGTCTTCCTGCGTGTAGGTGATGAAATAAATGTCGGAAGCATCAAAAGACGAAACCGCTTCGTACGTTACGGCATCGGCATGGGCATGTGCGTAGTGCTTGTACTCGTCATTGAGGGGCGCGATCATCTCTGCCGCGCTGACACGCATTTTGACGAAATCGTCTTCTTTTTTATAGCCGTAAACCTTGAGAACGGTGAAATAACTGCCGTCGACGGTATAAAAATACGAACGGGAAAAGAAATGCCAGGTGGCATGATAGGTGATCAGGATCGCAAAGGGGGCAAGAAGCACGATCCAGGGAAAGCTTGCGGCAAATGCCACACCGAGGATCACAACGCCGATCATGATGTAGAGAAGGATCATCAGAATCCGCTGTCTTTTGTATTTTCCCTCTTTTTTGACGTCAACTATGTATTCCGCATAGTTCTGGCTGCCGAACGCGTCATCCGCGCGTGCTACGATGTCACCGCGCGAGCGTTCTTTACTTTTGAAGTTTCTCATTCATTCGCTCCTGTTGTTATATAAATTCTCCCGCATGATAGCTTTCGGGAGTTCTTGACTCTTATAGTATATCATATTTTTTGGGAATATCAAGCCCCCATTTTCTCTTTTTTGTCACTTTTTCCAAAAATATCGGCAGAATCCACAAAAAAAACTTTCAAGCCATTCCAATACGCCTGTTTTTTTGGTGAAAACGATAAAATTATCCAAAAATCCTTTTTTATCCTTGCAATTTTACGGCATTATGTTATAATATAAGCAATACGGAACACTCCGTTCAGAAAGGATGTATTCATTATGACGAAAAAAGAATTGATCGAAATCGTTGCCGAAGGCACCGATCTTCCCAAGACCAAGGCTGCTGAAGCCGTTAACACCCTGATCACCGCGATCGAAAACGCACTCCTTGCAGGCGATGACGTTGTTCTCGCAGGCTTCGGTACCTTCAAGGTCAAGGAACGCGCTGAAAGAAAGGGCGTAAATCCCCAGACCAAGGAATCCGTTGTGATCCCCGCAACCAAAGTTCCTACCTTCAAGCCCGGTAAGGCTCTCAAGGAAAAGATCGCTCAATAACTCTTTGTCCACAAGGCTATTGCGAAACCGTTTGCAATAGCCTTTTTCATTGTCACCCGATTCTTGACGAAAGGAGGGAGTATCCCTGAAACGAAGCCTTTGTACCCGACCCTTTCTGTACGCCTCGTGCCTCTATCTTTTCACCCTGTTTGCGCTTTTGTATACCGGGAGCTTGCCTCCGATCATCCTTCTCATCATCACGGGAGCGCTTGTGCTTTTCGCGCTCTGTCTCTTTCTGCCGCCCGTCATACGGCGTCTTCCCCGTACCCTTTCAGACCTTCGGGGAGTCATACTGTTACTGCTTCTATCTCTTTTCCTTTCTCTTTTTCTTGCCCATCGGATCAATGCGGAGCGCTTACTGATCAAGGAGCGCTTTTCGGAAAAAGAGATGCGGGCGACCTTCACGGTAGAAGAGATCATCCGCTATGAAAACGTCACCTCACTGTCAGGGCTGATCCTTGTCGACGGCGAAGAACAGACCCTGCGCGCCACCGTTTCACTCTTCGGCGAGACCGTCTTTGAAGAGGCTGACGGCGGCTACTGTGAGATCGCCGTGGGCGATACCCTCTCGGGTGTCTTCACGCTGAGCGCGATCCCGAACGGCACACTGCCCGAGCTTTGGCGCTTTGCCGACGGATATGACCTGACGGGGATCTACCTGAAGGACGGCATCTGCCTTTCCCACGGCAATACCACCTTGAAAAGCACACTCTTTTCTCTTCGCGAGAAACTGGCTTCTTTTATAGACGCCACCCTCACCGAAAGCGGAAGTGCCATGATGAAGGCACTGCTTCTGGCAGACAGATCGGGCATTCCGAAAAGCGTAAGAGAGGGCTTTGACACCCTCGGTATCAGCCATCTTCTTGCGGTCAGCGGTCTGCATCTCGCCATCGTGATCGGATTATTCATGACCCTTCTCGGAAGACTTCCTGTAAGACGGGGCATTCGGGATCTTCTCTTGACGGCTGTGATCCTTTTATATCTTGTGATCACCGCCTTCACACCCTCGATGCTCCGAGCGGGCGGCATGCTGATGCTGGTCTACCTTTCTCACCTTGTCAGAAGGCAACGGGACAGCATCAGTACGCTGATGACGGCGATGGTGCTGATCACTCTCGTCGCGCCCCGCTCGATCGTCGACCTCGGACTGCTCTTCTCCTTCGCCTCCACCTTCGGCATCGTCACGCTCGCCTCCCCCATTCTCAGGCGCCTCGGCGAAAGCTCTCTGTACAGCGAAGCGATCACATTCCCGCAAGCCCTTCGCAAGGTCATGCTGAAGCTATTGCTCCCGCCGAGCATCGTCACTCTTTCGGCGACTCTCACGATCCTTCCCGTCCTGTGGCTGTCATCCGGCGAGGTCTTTCTTCTTTCGCCCTTGTCCAATCTTGTTTTCGCGCCCTTCTTCACCCTGCTTCTCTATCTCATGCCCCTGTTTCTTCTCACCGCGCCCATCCCTCTTCTCGGTGATTTCGTGGGATACTTGGTGGAGGTCATCTCCCGTTTGCTCTTCAGACTTGCCGAGGGCGGCACCTCTCTTTCCTTCTTCTCATTCTCGCTCCGCTACCGCTTTGTTCCCTATCTGCTTGCCTTCATCCTGATCGCTTGCTTCGTTTTACTTTGGAAGAAACAAAAGCGGCTGATACTGATCGCTGCTCTTTCGTTCTTTCTTCTTCTGCCGGCAGGCGCATGGCTTGACGCACGGTCCTGGCGCCACACCGAGACCGTATCCTATTACACCGACGGAAAAAACGATCTCGTATCGATCTCCTATGAAAATCGGCGTATGCTCTGTGTCTTTTCGTCATCTGCCGCCTTTGTCAGAAATACCGTAAACGATGCCACACTTGAATCTCCTTCCGTTGTGACCGATACCGTTTTGTTCAGCGAGCTTCCTGCCTCCTTTGTCGGTCTCATCAGCGATCTTGACGAAAGCTCCTCGGTGACAACGCTGATCCTCCCGAAAGGACAGGAGCGCTCCGAGTATATCACGGCTTACGCCGAATCCCTCGGCTTCACCGTTCTTCTCTACACACCGCGCGACACCGTCGTATACAACGGCATCCCCGTGACCACCTACGAAAACGGCAACAAAACCGTTGCTCTCACCCTTTCGACGGCGCAAAGCGAGATCCTCTATCTCAAGGAAAACGCGCCGAACCTCTTTGACATCCGCTTCGGTGTCATGGAAAAGCACTTCGATGTCACCATTCTCGGAGCTTACGGTACAGAGCCCATCGGTGCGCTCTCACTTGACAGCAACACGATCTGGGAACCCTGCCGCCGCTCTTATGTAACGCCCGATCCCGCCTATAAGCGCTGTTACGGAAATAATCTGCTCCGTAACGAAAGAGAAGAATAAATAATAACGCCGAGATCCTTTCACAAAAAAACGATCCTCTGCCTTACGGCACAGGATCGTTTTTGATTTTATGACACACTTGGGTCGATCGCTCTGTAATAACGGTACCCTCTGCCCTCGCGCTCACGGGTAAGAGCGCCGAGCGTCAAAAGGACTTTCAGAGCGGCGGATGCTCCCATACCGCGAAGCTTGGTAATCCTTGAAAACTCGGACGCGGTAAAGCTTGCGGGCAAGGCCACAGGCAAAAGCATGAGATAATCCTTCGGAGCATTTAAGACAAGCTCCCCTTTATATGCCGTCGGCACTCTCTCGTAGCGCACCGAACGGCGCTTTTGATACTTCGGGTGCAGCATACGGTATTCCTCGACGTCGAGAAACACGATCTCGACCGTTAAAGCAGGGTTGTCAAGATAGGGCAAAATACTGATGAGCTGTCGGAAGACCGACGCCGTATCACGCTTCTTCGGGCTCTTTCTCGGCTCGGAAAAGCTGCCGTTTTCATCGATCCATACCACCGTCTTCCGATCGGGTACGGGATGCACCACCCTGACGCTTGTCAGCGGCAAAAACGCCTCGAGCTTCCGTTTCAGGGGCGTAAACGAACCCGTCTGGATCTCAGTCACACCCGATGCGTTCAGAATATCCGCCACAAAGCCGCAGTGCTTCACCTCATGGCAGGCACGGTCGGGTTCATAAAAAAGCTTCAGAGAGGCATGCACCAGCTTTTCACCGAGTCTGCCGATCCCCTCGCGGTCGCGCTTTTCAAGGATCACGGTATCCAGCGCCTGCATAAAGCGTTCGTTTTTGTCTATCATACACACCTCACGCCTTCGGGGGAAGATCCTCAGGCTTCACGTATGCTGTCCAATAGGTGGTATAGGTCACAAAACCGGGCTTTGCGCCCGCAGGTTTTTTGATATAACGCACCTGGGTGTAATCGACCTCAACGTGGTCCGCTCCCGACAGCGAGGAATGAAAGGCGGCAAGAGAGGCGGCTTCGGTGAAATCCTTTTCCGAAGGCTCTTCCCGTCCGTTTAAAACGAGCAAAACGTGTGAGCCGGGCGCATTCTTGACGTGAAACCACCAGTCCTCCTTGGAGGAAAGTTTAAGGGTGATCTGATCGTTCTGCAGATTGTTTTTGCCGCAGATAAGACGGTAGCCGCCGCTCGTCATATATTCGAGTGGCTTCGTCTTCAGAGGCTTTCCGCCCGGGACGTTTTTGATCCTTTTGCCGTAGCCCGCCTCGAGAAGCTCGCGGCGGATCTCGTCAAGCTCACTCTGTCCGACGGCACGCTCCAGGGCGTCGGCAACCGAGTCGATATACAAAAGCTCTTCGCGGGCAGAGGCGATCTGTCGGGCAAGCTCTTTTTCGGCGGTCTTGGCTTTGTTGTATTTCTTATAATAGACCTGCGCGTTCTGTGAGGGTGAGAGGCGTGCGTCAAGCTCAATCGCCACCTCGGGCATCGCTTCGTCATAATAATCAATGACCTTCACCTTCGTCATACCGCGTTTCAGCTGATACATATTGGCGGTAATGAGATCGCCAAGGCGTTTATAGTCATCTTTTTTTGCGCACTCGAGAAGCTCGTTTTCCTGAAGCGCAAGCTTTTTCAGAAGTCTCGCGCGAGCGTTCATGACCATTTTGAACAGATCGGAGGCTCGCTTTCTGGAATGCTCAAGATTCTCTTTTTCCTCAAAAAACGCCTCTACCGTCTCGGAAAGCGTTTCGGGATGTACACGCTCCGCACTCTCGCCATACTGCGTAATATCGGTAAAAGAGAAAGCGATCGGCTTCTTGTCTTCATACACGACGGTCGGGGTATACCGATGCTCGCGGATATCCCGTACAAGATGCAAAAAAGCCTCGTATACAAGCTCGGGAGACACCCCGATACAAGAGACCGAGCGCAAAGCGATCTCTCTTGCTACCAGCGAAGAGATGCCGAGATAATGGGAGGTAATGAATTTATCGGTCGCCATGTCGGGCGTGCTTGCGGCAAGTGAGAGAAAATCCTCTCTGTCGAGCGCAAGGGGAGAACGCTTATCCTGCTTCGGAGGCAGTTCGTACATAAGGCCACCCAGCATCTGTCTCTTGGCGCTCACCGTGAAATCCACGGGACGCAGAACTCCGAGAATGACCTTGTTTTTGTCAGTCAGAACGAGATTCGAATATTTGCCCATGATCTCACAGTACAGATATTTCGTCTCGTAGAAGCCCATTTCATCGCGCGAGTCAAAGGCGATCTCGATCACGCGCTCAAACTCGATCTGTCTGACCGACAGCACTCTCGCGCCCGTCAGATGCTTTCTTGCGAGAATGCAGAAAAGATAGGGCGTAGCGGGATTTTCCTTCTGCCTCGATACCAGCGCGATCCTCGGATGATTTGCCCCCGCCGCGATCGAGAGACGGCAGGAGCCTTCTTTTGTGTGTATACTCAGAACCAGCTCATCCTTTTCGGGCTGATAGACCTTCTCTACCCTTGCGCCGATGATTCTGGTTCCGATCTCGTGGGCAAGCGCACCCACCATGCCTGCGTCAAATGCCATTTATATGATCCTCATTTACTCTTTTTCTGTTTTCGGTATGCCGCCACCGCGTAGAACCGACCCACACGCGTAAAACCAATGCGGCTTGCGACGTGATTACTGCTTGTGTGCGTATTGCGGCAGCAGTATGCCACCGAGCAACCTTGCGACAACAGGAAGTCGCAAAGAGCTGCCACAGCCGAAAGCGCATAGCCCCGTCTTCTGTAAGCGGGCGCCGTTTCGACCGTCACCTCGGGCATAGAACCTTCTTCGAAACGCTCGTTGACGGTAGCGATCGCCGCAACCTTGCCATCGGCAATAACCACGAAAGTTTCAATCTCCCGCTTGAGAAGCTCCTCAAGATCGAATGTCGTCAGATTCTCATGAATGCCATCAAGAAGCTCCTCCCGAAGACGAAACGTATGCTGCCCGATCAGGCTTCTGTCAAGCGAGTCTTCGGGAGTCAGCT
>JAFVYN010000140.1 GCA_017508605.1 Clostridia bacterium | reverse complement strand
TCCCAAAATATATCAGCAATATTATAATTGGGTAAAAGGCTGTGATTAACCGCCCCATCTCCACCATATGTACCGATCGGTACTTAGCAGCTCAATCATAGCAACCGCAGTAACTTGTGAGCCTCGAACATATCATAATATCAACGGTATATCGGTCTTTTGTTTATTATGGTATGCGTATGCATTCCACAATATCCCTTTGCAATAGACTATCCTCAGGTTTCATCTTACCATCATCTTTTCATTTACTCTAACTTAACAATTCCTTCTGCCGAGTCTGTAGAGGACTCTCCTCGCCAAGTGATTGTTTGTGCCAAGTGCAAAAAAACAACCCGATTTCCAAAGAAATCGGGTTGTCGATTCGCCAAAAGACCGGTCGTATTATTCGGGGATAACCGTGAACCAAGCTTCTGTGGGAGATTTGTCCTCTCTGACGATCGTGTAACCGTCAACCACAAAGCTGCAGTGCTGCGAATAACCCTCATACAGATTGGTGATATCTTCGTTCACGAAGGTACCGCCGCTGACAAAGACCTTAGCAGTTCCCGAAGCGTATGCCTGCTTGTAGCAGTTGATAACACCTGCCAGATACATAGTAGGCGTGTTGGGAGGCTCGGGATAGGTGAATTCGGGGGTCGTGAGGCATTCTGCCTTAAAGAAGCCGCCTTCCACATACAGCTCGCCCCGATAGACGTAAATCGCATCGTGATACGAAATATAATTTCCGCCCTTAATAATGACCTTACTGTCTTCATAGATCGAGACAGCATACGCACCTTCATCGGCGGTATTAAGCACCGAACCGTCACCTTCGATCTCAAGCGTTACACCGTTAGTGACGCAGAGTGTTGAAATTTCCTCACTCGAAAGTCCAGCGCCTGCAACATAGTTTCTGTCCGCAGAAATGGTGTAACCGTTCAGCAGGAGCTTGGTATCTTTATCAATGATCGTGCCGGATTCGGCAAGCTCGATGTCATTGACGAGGAAGAGAGTACCGCCCTGCTTCAGGGAAGTATCGTCATACGCAAGCTTAATGCGTTCCGTACCGGTCATACGCACAAGCATGAAACTACCGCTCTTTACGGGTTCGTCAATGCTGTAAAGACCAAAATTAGCTTTATTATTCAGCATAACAACGTCGGTAATTGCAATGGGCTTATATGCAAGCACGATCATGGAATCCGAATCATTGGTATTGATAAAGGTGTTCTTGCAGACCGTAATCAGCTCGGGGGCGGTGTTCGTTCCGTGATTGGAGGTAAAGATCGCGGCGTCACCCCAAGTGAAGAAGGTGTTACCCTTGACCGAAACATTGGAGCGACCGCTGCCAATATATACGGGATACACAGCACCGTCACCCGCGGGCGTACCGAACGTGTTATTAATAATAACGTTGTCGCCCTTACCAAGGTATCTCGCATAAATGTAGTAAGCAGCCGATGTTTCAAACGTACAGCCGTCCACCGTAAAGCCCTTCATACTCTCGGTTTTACGGTTTCTCTCCGCAAAAACGATGGGGGCATAGGCTTCAGCGTCCTTCGGTGTACCGGTAAACGTACAGTTCTGAATCAGAACGTTGTCTGCCGCAACAGCACTGTTTTCAGCGCCGACAATGTTGGCATAGAAACCGGTTTCTTTGTTTACTCCGCTAGTTGAAGTCATTTCATACGACATCTTGGCATCTTCGGCATAGAAGGTAAGACCGATCAGCTTGATGTTGTCCTTGGCGTTGAGATTGATATAACCAACCTCAGCAAGCTCGGACACAAGTGTCAGATTGTTCTGAGTCATCGTAATGCTGTCATACTTACCCTTGGCAAGACCGATCACTGTGCCTTCCTTAGCCGTAGCAAGGATAGAATTGAGCGTATCGGGGGTTGCAAGGACGTCGCAAGTGGGGAGATACAGCTCTGTACCATTACCCTGGACAGCAACAATGCTGAAGGTAATGTCAGCAGCACATTCCTGGAATTCGTTACCTGCCTCAACGGGAAGCTCTACCGATACCGAAACGGTACGGGTCTTGTCGCTGTCGGAGACGGGCGTTTTCCATTCGGTCCAATCCGAGGTACTGTCATTGATCTCACGGCCGTCAGCCTTGCAGACAAGTCCGCACGCAAGCACACCCTTGACCGACCATGCGACACGGTACTGAATGTCAACCGTGCTGTCGTTGGTCATGACAATATTGAAAACCGCTTTGTCACCGGGCGTCACATTGTTGAGCGTCAGATGAGCATTTTCAACGAATTCCGCAGTTCCGCCATTTTCAAAAACCGTATCCTGCTTGACAGCAAGAGAATAAAGCTCGAGAGAATTGCGGTCGATCACAGACAGAAGGCTGACCTTAGCAGAGCCTACCGAGATATTGACCTGGCTCTGACTTGTGAACAGTGCCAAAGTGGATCCCGCAATCAGGCTAAGTGCCAGAACGATCGTCATGATCGATGAGAGAATAATTTTTCTTTTCATGTTTTCTTCCTTTCTGAATATTTATATACCGATACTGCAAGCGATGTCTTTTTTAATTATCTGCTCTCGGTATCCGCGTTCACAAACCCGACTCCTGTCTCTTCCGAAAGAAGCTTGGCTCATATATGACCATCGTCCCGTAAGCAAAAAAGATAATCTTTTGAGGTATAAGTATATATCATAAGTTTACCAAAGAAACATGCAAAAGTCAAGTCTAAATAACGATTTCTATACGGATAGTGCAAAAAATATATCGACAATGTTACAGAAAAAGAGAGAGAAACCGACTTTTTTCATCGGTTTCTCTCTTCATCATCCTTTTATCGACAAAATCATGATCGATCATCAAAACCCATCAAAGCTCAATTGCGGCAAGTGTTGCGGGCATTTCGTGCTGAGAATTTTTGACACCGTCATGAGTCACACAGTCAAAGCAAGAAGCGATCAGCTGACCGTTCCAGATAATAGGTTCACCGGGCTGATCAAGCTCACCGTTAAGTCCGTCAGTATCCTCGCTTTCGGCGACCACAGTTACCGTAGCATCAGGCGCTACCTTGACAATGGCATTGGCACAGAAATCGGCAATATAGAGATTTCCTTTCTCATCAAGGATCATACCGTCCGTACTCTTGAGATTAGCGGGATCCTTCGCCCATACCGTATTCGAGGCGCACGATCCGTCGGGCGCGAACGTGAGACGGTGTACCGCGCCGTCACCGAAATTACCGACAAGAAGATCACCGTTCTTGTCAAATTCGATACCGTCCACACCATACTGGTTATCGGGATTCTCGGTGATAAAGGTCGAGAAAATATGTCTGTCGGCGAGCGTGTTGGTGATCTCAATATTCTCCTCATCAAGCGCAAAACGGTAAACGCAGCTCATAAGCTTGCCCGAATCGGTCTTGACAAGTTCAAGCGTGCTTTGTGTCACATAGAGGTATCCGTCACGGATGCGCATGCCGTTGGGATGCTCCATGTTCTTCGCAACCGTTTTGCAGTAAACGATCTTGCCATCCTGTACACGCACGCGAAGGATTCTGCCCTTGCGGATCAGCTCTTCTCTTCCGGGCCAACCCTGATTGTCGCAAATATAAAGGTCGCCGTCGGGTCCGAAGGCGATTCCCATCGGGCTTGCCAGTCCGGTCTCTTCGTGTACCGGCACGTCAAACCATTTCGTCACAGTTTTATCCTTGGCGATCTTCACGATACAGCCGGGAAGCGACTGATCGGCATAGTAGGGGCAAGCAAGAACAAGATTGCCTTCTGTGTCGATTGTCATGCCGTCGGGCGTTGCGATATAGGGAGGAAGTAATGTAAATAACGTAGACTGTTTCATATTGATCTCCTGTCTTTATGTAGTAATCATATCAAAAATCGGGCAAAGTGCCTGATACAGCGCTTCAAAAGAGTCCTTATGAGACGCATAGGCTTCATGCCGCTCACGGTCGGCTTTTTCCTCATAACGAAGCTTGATAAACTTCTCTGCCGCGCTAAAGTCAAACGCGCCGATCCCGACACCCGCCGTTACGGCTGCGCCCATTGAGGTTGCCTCCTCCAAGTATTCGGGAACCTTCATGGTCACACCGAGAATATCCGCGAGAATGGTGATAAACTCGCGGGTTCTCGCGCCGCCCCCGACAGGGATCAGCGAGTCAATATGACATCCATTTCCCTGAAGGGTCTCGAGAATGATACCGAGATTATAGCCGACACCCTCCATCACCGCGCGGAGCATGTCACCCCGTTCATGCGCCATGGTAAGACCGACAAACGAGCCTCTGGCTTTATCGTTCCATCTCGGACTGCGTTCTCCCATCAGATACGGCAGAAAATAAAGTCCTTTGGCGCCAAGCGGTGATTTTCGTACTTCTTCGGCAACCGATCGGTAGATCTCGGCTTTTTCATAGCTCACCATACCCTCGGGAGCGCCGTATAAAGTATCGACCGCCCAGCTGAGCGCGCCGCCGCCCGTCTGCATCGTACCGGTCGGGATATAATAATCGGGAACGACGTGAGCAAAGGTAAAGGTCTTCATGGCAGGATCCAGAACAGGTTTTTTCGAAGCGACCGAGATCCAACTTGATGTTCCAAGGCAAAGATTCGCGTTACCCTCTCGCACAACGCCGCATCCGACCGCCGCGCAGCTTCCGTCTCCGCCGCCCATCACGACAGGCGTGCCCTCAAGAAGCCCCGTAGCCGCTGAGGCTTCCTTCGTCACCTTGCCCGCGATCGCGGTTGAGGGAATGATCTCAGGAAGCATATTTCGTGAAAGCCCTGCCGCGCTGATAACGGTATCCGACCATGTCAACGTTGAAATATCCATAAGACAGGTCGAGGAAGCATCACTCGGCTCTGTTACCATTTCACCCGTCAGACGGAAGATCACGTAATCCTTGGCATGAAGCATACGGTAGGTGTTCCGATATACCTCAGGCTCGTGATCCCTTACCCACATCAGCTTGGTTGCCGAATAGGAGGGGCTGAGACGGTGTCCGATGATACGGTAAAACTCTTCCGGGGAAAGATTCTTCGCGATCGCCTCCGCCTCACGGACCGAACGCATATCCGCCCAGATCAGGGAGCGTCGCAGAGGCTTGCCCTCTTTGTCAACACAAAGACAGCCCATCATTTGTCCGCTGAAGGATACCGCCGCGACAGAAGCGGGCGGAATATCGCAAAGAAGCTCTTTCGTGCTTTCGGCTACCGCATGCCACCAATCATCCGCTTCCTGTTCGGCGGTATTCGATTCGCTGACATACAAGGGATAGCTGTAAACCGCGCTTTTCACCAGCTTGCCGTCAAGGGAGTAAAGCGTCGCTTTATTCCCCGACGTGCCGAGATCATGCGCTACAATATACTGTTTCATATAAATCCTCAGAATCTGATGACCATTTTCATGGTCGGGATCTTTTGGTGAATGTTATCATACGCTTTGTCGATATCTTCAAAGTCATAAACGTGAGAAATATACTCCATCGGATCAAGCTTACCTTCCCTGATCCACGCAACGATCTCGTCATGCGCCTCTCCCTCGGCAAGCTTGGAGGGAAACTGATGGAAATGAAGTGACCAATTGTACGGACAAACGCTCCAGTCAATTTCCTGGGACATATTGGCGGAAATGCCGTAAACACAAACCTTCGCGTCAGGCTTGATCATGGAAAGCGCCGTATTGATGAATGCCGACACGCCAACCGCGTCAAGAACAAAATCAATGCCATCGGGACAGAGCGCGCGAACGGTCTTGACAAGATCGGCATCTTCGCTGTTATCGATCACCAAATCAGCCCCGTATGCCTTGGCTTTCTCAAGCTTGTCGGGAACGCGGTCAATCGCGATCACAGGGGACATACCGATAAATTTGGCAAACTGAACGAAGGAAAGACCCACGGGGCCAAGCCCCAGTACGCAAAGACTCTTGCCTTTTTCGAAGCCAAAGCGCTTCATCGTGCTGTATACCTCGCGGAAGGTCACGATCATTGCGGATGCCACGGGATCAAAATCCGCGGGAAGCTTTCTTTGCGCCCATGCGAAATCGGGCACATCAAGTCCCGCCGCCGCCATCGCTTTGGCATCCGAACCCGTTCCGTATTCCGAAAACGTACCCCAACCGCTGGTATAGCCGTCGGGCATGTCGGCATTGAACGGGAGGATCACAAGATCGCCGATCTCAAAGCTCGTCACACCGTCCCCTTTTTGCACCACACGTCCCACACCCTCGTGACCGAGAACAACGGGATAGGTATCAATACCCTTGAAGACACCGTGTATGATCTTCATGTCCGTTCCGTTACAGACACCGCAGCTTTCCATTTTCACAAGCGCTTCGTATTTCCCATAGGACGGGATCGGCAGCTCCTCGATTGCGCAGCTGCCGTCTTTATGTACGCAGTACCCCTTCATCGTCAGTTCCCCTGATACATCGCCGCATATGCCTCGGCGATCTCAACACTGGCAGAGCAACCGATTCTGTCAGCACCCGCTTCAAGCATCTGAAGGCAGGTCTCAAGATTACGGATACCGCCCGCCGCCTTCACCTTGATCTCGGGGATCGCGTGACTGCGCATCAGCTTCACGTCCTCTACCGTCGCGGAGGTAGGGCCAAAGCCCGTTGAAGTCTTGATATAATCGGGCTTGACAAGATTGGCGATCTCGCAAAGCTTGATCTTTTCCGCGTCTGTCAGATAACAGTTTTCAAAGATCACCTTACAGGGAACACCGTATTTGTGACAGGTCGAAACGATCGCTTCCATTTCTTCCTTGATATAGTCCCAATTGCCCTCTTTCGCCTTGCCAACGTTGATCACGTAGTCGATCTCGCCGGCGCCGTTTTGAATGCAGTCTTCGGTTTCAAATACCTTGACGGGGATCGAGGTGATACCGAGAGGAAATCCGACAGCAGAGTCGACCAGCACGTCACTGCCCTTCACAAATTCGCGGCAGATCGCCGTGGTTCCCGCGTTGATGGCAACCGTCTTAAAGCCGTAGGTCATCGCAAGGTCGCAGATCACCTTGAGATCAGCTTCGGTAGCAGGCGGCTTCAAGAGTGTATGGTCAAAGATCTTATTAAATTCTTTGGGTGTCATTTTCATATCGGATAAACTCCTTTTCTATTTATTTCCTTAGTTTTAGTATAACAAGTCTTTGGTGCTTTGTCAAGTAAAAGATTTACTCGGCATCCCGATTATCCTTGCCGAAAAACGCCAAAAAGAGCGTTCTGAACAAAAGCTTCAGATCGAAGGAAAATGAGATATTCTTCACGTAATACGCATCGAGCAACGCTTTGTTTTTCGGTTGAACGAAGTCTCTTCCCGAAAGCTGAGCGTAGCCCGTCATCCCGGGGCGCTGACTGTAGACCCCAAGTGCTTCCCGTAGGGCATGGCATTCGCTCTCCGCGGCGATCAGCGGACGGTATCCGACAAGAGACATATCCCCGCTGAAAACCGAGAATAACTGCGGCAATTCATCTAACGAGGTACGCCTGAGAAATCGCCCCACACCCGTCACATAGCGCTTACGGTCACTAAAGGAATCACTCGGGATCTCCGCGGGCGCATCGGTCGTCATCGTTCGGAATTTATAGAGAACAAATGGCTTTTGATTCTTCCCGATCCTTGTTTGTCTGAAAAAAACGGGGCCCTCCGACGAAAGCGCGACAGCGATGGCAACAGTTACCATTACAGGGGACAGCAGTATAAGAAGCACTGCCGAGGTCAGAAGATCGAACCAGCGCTTCAACGTGCGGTACAGAAACGGTGCGGGCTTCTTTGAAAGCAGAAAGGCGCACAGCTTACGGTACACCGCTTCGGAATATTCTGTCTTGGCATCAATATACATCGGAAGCCGCGAAGGACTTTTTCCAAGATACACCCGACTCACAGCACACAGCTCCTTTCGTTTTCCTTAGCATGCGTCATCCCGCCGCAAATATACGCCGATCTCCCAATGTCGGAAAAGGATGAAAAAACACCGACAGACGAAAGTTTACTCTTTACAAAGCGGGAAAATTATGCTATACTGTATTATCAATTATCCCAAAGCAACAAAGGAGACGTATCATGAAGCTTGAAGGCTTGAAGATCAACTTTTTAGGCGATAGCATCACCGAGGGTCACGGCACGAGCGGTGAAAACTTTACGTATTGGAAGATCCTGGAGCGTGAGGCAAAGCTTTCCGCGGCGCGCGGTTACGGTATCGGCGGCACGCGTTACGCCAAACAGCACAAACCGTCCGACCCCCGTTGGGATCTTGATTTCTGCCGGCGCATGGAGGAAATGGATCCCGATGCCGACGTTGTCGTGGTATTCGGCGGCACCAACGACTTCGGTCACGGCGATGCCCCTCTCGGCACAATCTCTGACAGAACGCCCGACACCTTTTACGGTGCCTGCCATTACCTGTATTCCGGTATCATGAACCGCTATCCTTCAGCAACTGTGGTCATTATGACACCTCTGCACCGTCTGAACGAAGACAACCCCCCGCGGCGACGGACATAAAACCGAAAATCTCGCCGTCCTGACCGAGTATATCCGTATCATCAAAGAAGTCGCGGCATACTATTCCCTCCCCCTTCTCGACCTCTACAGCCTCAGCGGAATTCAGCCCAAGGTTGAAGTCAACCGCCTGCGCTATTGCCCGGACGGGCTTCACCCGAGCGATGAAGGTCATAAGCTCCTCGCCTCCCGACTCAAGGGCTTCCTTGAAACCTTATAAGCCATGATGAAACGAACACTTCTTTTTATCCTGAGCCTCGCCCTCTGCCTGCCGCTTCTTGTGTCCTGCGGCAAGCGGCATTTCGTCTTTTTCGACGATGCCGACACCTGGCTGTATGAACCCATCGAAAGCGAATACGCCCCCAATGAAATTGTCAACGTGAAGCTTGGAAAGGTCGACGGACTCGCGACGCTCTTTCTTGTCAACGGTGTTCCCTGCGAGCTGAAAGAGAATCACGCTGAGTATTGGCTCTTCTCCTTCCGCATGCCCCGCGAAGACGTCACGATCGATTTTAAAACCTATGACGCCTCCATTACCGATCCCGACCATATCGTACTGATCGAGGCGTATCTGACCGCATCCCATTTCGACGATGGGATCTGGGTACAAAACTATTACGGCCAATATCAAAGCGGTGCGCGTGTCGCCATCATGTATACAGGCACGTACAATACGACCTTCTGGAGCGAAACCGTCGGAAGCGAAACCTTCTATTTCCGCATGACCAACCGCGCGACGGTTCTGTACGAAGGAACGTTCTACACCCTGGACGAGGCATATCAGAACGGCTATCTGACCGATGAAGACATCAAAACCGTTCATGAACTGCATAAACAAGCCTATCCCACACTCTATATTGAATAACGCTTTTCACCAAATACGGCGCCCTGATATCGGGAGCGCCGTTTTTCTTTGTGACCAATTATCATTTTCTCCGTTTTTTTTCATCATTTTCTCTTGCAATTTGCACAGATTTTGTGTATAATAGACTATCACGAAAATGAGCAAGGAGATTTTTACTATGCCAACGACAAATATTAATAAGATCAAGACAAGCCGTCCCAATCTCTATCTGCGTGTAGCTCAGGGGCATTTTGCAACCAACCACTCACACAGCAATTACTATATCGACGTTGCCGCACAAAAATCCCGCCTTTCGGAAGCGACTGCCGTTGCCGAAGCGCTTTGCAGCGATTATTCATACAGCATGAAGATCGTCGATACCATTCTCTGTCTTGACGGCACCGAGGTTCTCGGCACCTGTCTTGCCCGTGAACTGACCCAAAATGAATTCATTAATGTCAACGCCCATCAGACGATCTATGTGGTAACACCCGAGCATACGATCGGCTCACAGCTGATGTTCCGTGATAATATCGCACCGATGATAAAAGGCAAGCACGTTCTCGTTCTTGCGGTCTCGATCGCGACGGGCTATACCGCTCAGGCAGCCATCGAAGCCATCAAGTACTACGGTGGCGAGGTCGTCGGCCTGGCATCGATTTTTGCCACCGCCAAGGAATGCGGCGGCTATCCCGTCAACTCGGTCTTTAATCCCAATGACCTTCAGGGATATTTCACCGTGCCCTCTCATGAATGTCCTCTCTGTAAGGAAGGCAAAAAACTCGACGCCCTTATCAACTGCCACGGCTTTTCAAAGCTCAACTAATATAAAAAAGCAAGCCATCTGCTATGCATCTTTAGCGGAGAAAACACGAACACCACCAAGGATTTTTCTTTGGTGGTGTTTTTCTATCGGCGGTAGCTTTCCAAAGCCTCCCTTGTGTAAAGGGAGGTGGCTCGCGTAAGCGAGACGGAGGGATTGTAAAAGCAAGATTATACTACAAAACAATCCCTCAGTCACCTCCGGTGACAGCTCCCTTTACACAAGGGAGCCTTAT
>JAFVYN010000139.1 GCA_017508605.1 Clostridia bacterium | reverse complement strand
TCGTAATGCACGCGACGATCTCGACCCTCCTCGATCTGACGGGCAAGGCGACCGACGGAAGCCTGCACGAGGGAAGTATCGCACAGGTCGTCGGCATCAACTCGCTCCAGATGGGTGTATTCGGCGGAATCATCGTCGGTCTCGGCGTAGCCTTTTTGCACAATCGCTTTTATAAGATCAAATTGCCCACCGCCATTTCCTTTTTCGGGGGCACGCGCTTCGTCCCGATCATTTCCACCCTCGCGTTTCTTGTTGTCGGCGTTCTGATGTTCTTCATCTGGCCCTATATTCAGTCGGGCATCTATTCCCTCGGCGAGCTTGTTTTGAAATCGGGGTATGCGGGCACGATGATCTACGGCTTTATCGAACGCATTCTCATTCCCTTCGGACTTCACCACGTCTTCTATCTACCCTTCTGGCAAACCGGTGTCGGAGGCTCTGCTCTCATCGACGGCACGATGATCTACGGTGCGCAGAACATCTTCTTTGCCGAGCTTGCCTCTGCCGAAACCACGCGCTTCTCGGTATCGGCAACCCGTTTCATGAGCGGCAAATTCCCGCTTATGATCTTCGGACTTCCGGGAGCGGCACTTGCGATGTATTCGGTTGCCGACTCCAAAAAGAAAAAAGCGGTGGGCGGTCTTCTCTTCTCCGCGGCGCTCACCTCGATCCTCACGGGCATCACCGAGCCGCTGGAATTCACCTTCCTCTTCGTTGCCCCCGCCCTTTACGTCATCCACTCGATCCTTGCGGGTGTTTCGTATATGCTGATGCACGCCCTCGGCGTCGGGGTCGGCATGACCTTTTCGGGCGGTGTCATCGACCTTACCCTGTTCGGCATTCTGCAAGGTAACGCCAAAACCAACTGGCTGATGGTTCCCCTTGTCGGCATCTTGTATTTTATCATCTATTTCTTCCTCTTCCGTTTTCTGATTCTCAGAAAAAACTACCGTACTCCCGGCAGAGAGCTTGAAGATGCCGACGTCAAGCTCTATACCCGTGCCGATTACGACAAGAGAAAACGCGAAAAAGAAGGCACCTCTTCTCAAAACAGCCGGAGATCCCCCTCCCCAACCGATGCCACAAGCGCCCTGATCCTCGAAGGTCTCGGCGGAAAAGAAAACATTCTTTCCCTTGACTGCTGTGCCACCCGTCTTCGTGTGTCGGTGAAGGATCCAGGTCTTGTCAGCGAAGCCGCTCTCAAGGAAAGCGGCGCCAGAGGAGTCATCAAAAAAGGCGGCGGTGTACAGGTTGTCTACGGACCGCAGGTCGCCGTCATCAAATCCGAGCTTGAGGATTATCTCGAAAAGCTGTAACACACAAAAAACACTCTCCCACAAAAAACATCCGTGAAAGCCACGAAAATGGCTTTCACGGATGTTCTTATCTGTTCATACGGTTTTGTTATTCATTTGATGGTATGTAATTGAAGCTGATTCGCGCTATACCGGGAAGCGAGGCAAGTTTTTTCAAATCGTCCGCGTTTTTGACAAAAACATGAATCCTGGGCACTGTTTTCCCATGAACGTCGCCGTTAATGTAATAAAGCTCCTTATACTCTTGATACTGCTCGGCAGTTTGATATTGATCGTCCAAACGAATCAAAGCACCAACCGCACCTTCTTCATTGACCTCAACGACGTCCCCTGCTTCCCCGCTAAAAAGAAACTCGAGTGGATAGTACGCAGGCATCTCCACCTTTTCCATCCACGCATTGTCGGGAACAGGGGCGGCTTCGACGGGATACTTCTCTCTAAATTCATCATAATCAAGAACGGTATCCGGCAAGACCTCAACCGTACCGCTAATCGTTTCAAAGCCTTCTATTTTCGGAAAACTGACAAGGATAATCCAACCGTCACAATCATGAGTAACTTCACTCGGTCTGTCTATACCGATTTTGGCGGAAATGGCACCTGTATTCTTGTTTTGCGTAATTGAATCAAGAAACGGGCGGCACAAGCCGGATGGCGTAAAAACATAAATCGCAGCAACGTGATTGTCCTTAAAAAAGGTCGCATTATATTTGTTTTCAAGCTGTATATTATGAGAGATAAACCACTCCGAGCAAAAAGGTATAAAACTGTCGTCATTAAAAATGATAATTCTGCTCCTTCCGGATTCAAGGGATACCGGTCCATAATGGATAAGTTCTGCGGTACAATTCAAGGGTATTTCCACCTCTGTCGTTTCGGGTGCAGTTGTCGTCGACGGCGCAGTCGTTGTCGTCGGCGCAGTCGTTTCCCCACTACCGCAGGAAGCAAGCACAAAAACAAGGCAGAAAAGAAGCACTGCAAACAAAATCGTTTTTTTCATAAATATTCTCCTTTCGTCTTCTAAAACGTATTTTTGAAACGTATCCTTTTACTTATCAAGACGGAAAATCCAAGCAAAAGGTTACAAATAGAATTACAAATAGAATAAGATATTTACAAATTGTTCAAAAATACAATCGCAATCGCTGTACTCATACCGTCAGCGCGGCGCTTTTTCAAACCACTCTGACCTCGATCGCCACAACACCGTATCGGCTCTGTGATTCCTTGGAATAATACAGCTCCATGTCCGAAGGAGATGCCGTCACCAGCTCGTCTTCACGGTAGCCGCAGAGAGAAAGCGGAAGCGAGCGGTATAAGTCTTCAAAAGAATCAAAACGGTGCAGACCGAGAACCTCGACCGTCAGCTTTCTCGCGGGATCGTCCGCCATGGTAAAAACAATTTCGTCCCCCACCGAGATCATTTGCCGCTTTTCATCCCACAAACGAAGCTCATAGATCTTCTCGCCACTCTCGATCATCAGAAAGGGCGCACGGTTTAATTTCATTTCATGCAGCATATCATCACCCCTTTTTTTCGATTGTAACACACAAAAACCGACTTTGTCAATAAGTACAAGAAATAAACCGAAAAAATTTCGAAAACCACTTGACAAAATACGGCATTTGTGTTAAAGTATGCCTATCAAATGCGGTGAGCGAAAAGAAGTAGCGTGATCACCCCCTTTTCAGAGAGCCGACGGTTGCTGAGAGTCGGTAAGGAAGATCCATGCGAATACATTTCGTTAGCAGCGCCCCGAAATTACAGTAGGCGGCGACGGGAAACGCCCGTTACAGCGTAAGAGTATGTTTGTACTCGGTGAGGCTGTCCGTGTGAGCGGATAGCAAATTGAGGTGGTAACACGGGTTTTCCGTCCTCTCTTTTCTCGGCGCGTTCCGGGAAAGGGGAGTTTTTTTATTGCCCGACCGAGCGAAAGGAGTTTATTATGGATCTCTTCATCAAATTAGCAATGCTTGTCGTATTCTTCGGCATCATGATCTACGTCGGCATTCGCGCCCGTCATTCTACCAAAGACGTCAACGGCTTCGTTCTCGGCGGACGGGGTGTCGGCCCGTGGCTCTCCGCCTTTGCTTACGGAACCTCCTACTTCTCTGCCGTTATCTTCATCGGCTACGCGGGTCAGTTCGGCTGGCGTTTTGGCGTTGCCTCTACCTGGATCGGTATCGGCAATGCTGTGATCGGCTCTCTTCTTGCCTGGGTCATCCTCGGCAGAAGGACTCGACTGATGACACAGTACTACGGTTCGGCAACCATGCCGCAGTTCTTCGGCGAGCGATATGAAAGCAAAACATTAAAGGTCGCCGCCGCCATCATCGTCTTTATCTTCCTGATTCCCTACACCGCTTCCCTCTTCAACGGACTCTCCCGTCTTTTCGAAATGGCGTTCGGTATCGACTATACCGTCTGCATTATCCTGATGTCGCTTCTCACCTGTGTTTACGTGGTCATCGGCGGCTATATGGCAACCGCCATCAACGATTTTATTCAAGGCATTGTCATGCTCTTCGGCATCGTTGCCGTCATCGCCGCGGTTCTCAATGCCAACGGCGGCTTTATGGAAGCCATCTCCTCGCTTTCAAAGATCGAGCTTGAAGGCGCAAATCCCGGTGCGCTTGCCTCCTTCTTCGGTCCCGACCCCCTCGGTCTTCTTTCGGTCGTCATCCTCACCTCGCTCGGCACGTGGGGCCTGCCGCAGATGGTCGGCAAATTCTACGCTATCAAGGACGAGTCAGCCGTCAGAAAAGGCACGATCATTTCCACCCTGTTCGCTATCGTGGTAGCAGGCGGATGCTATTTTCTCGGTGGCTTCGGCAGACTGTATGACGTCGACGTTTCATCCCTCGGCTATGATGCCATTATTCCCAAAATGCTTGAAAACCTCCCCGTCGTTCTGATGGGTATCGTCGTCATTCTCGTCCTCTCGGCTTCAATGTCTACCCTCTCGTCGCTTGTTATGACGTCCTCCTCGACCATCACACTCGACATCATCGCGTCTCACGTCAAAAAAGACCTTGGCGAAAATAAGAAGCTTCTCATTATGCGCCTCTTCATTGCGGTATTCATTCTGATCTCCGCCGCTCTTGCCATTTATCAGTACAAGGGTACAAGCGAAGCCGTCGGTTTCATTGCGCAGATGATGGGTCTTTCCTGGGGCGCTCTCGCGGGTGCCTTCCTCGCCCCCTTCCTCTATGGTCTCTATATCAAGAAAACAAGCAAGATCGCCGTCTGGACCTGCTTTGTCCTTGGTCCTGTCGGCATGATCGTCACCACCCTCTTCCGCTCTTCTCTCCCTACCTCTCTGCAGTCGCCCATCGTCTGCGGCGCGCTCGTCATGATCGCAGGACTCATCCTTGTTCCGATTATCTCGCTCTTTTCAAGAAAGAAGCCCTCAGAAAAGGTCGAAGCCGCCTTCGAAATCTACAACACCCCCGTCTCTGCTTCGGCAAAGGAACATCTTAAATAAACTCAAAAAGCACCGTTCACACAGAAAACGGTGCTTTTCTCTTGCATTTACAAAAGTTATCTGCTATACTGAAAACAGTAAATTGCGAAAGGATCATAGCGTATGAGAAAAAGCCACTCAAAAATCCTGCTTATCCCGATCCTGTTTCTTCTGCTATGCACTTTGATACTGACCGCTTGCGGCAAGGAAACCACATTTCCAACAACGTCGCCCACCGACCCGACGGCGTCGGATACCCAAACACCCACCACAGAATCCTCCATGCCCGAATTGGAGAAAACCGCCGTATATCTGCAAAGCGCATCGGCGAAAAATCATTACATTAATACACAAGGCGAGACCCTTACCGTTGAGGCAATGGTCGAGCCCGCCTATCGCGGCATCGTTTTGGAAAAAGGGCTTGCCGACAGCCAAGGCTATTCCCTTCGCGCCACAGGTACCGGTCGCTATCTTGCCTATCTTGACGGCAAGCTGAAGATGGCAGAAATCGTGGCAGAAGAAGAGAAAAAAACCGCCACCTTCTATCTTGAAACCGCACTCGCCACCCCCTCTTGGGCAGATGATGTGACAAAATTCAAAAGCTTTCGCCTGATGGATAGCGAGCGCTATCTTGCCAATATAAACGGCATCCTCACGCTCGTCGACAAAACTGCCACCCTTGCCGCTACCTTCAGGCTCACAGGCGATCAGACTGCCGTGATCGAAGGTATCCGCGGTGTTGTCTACTACCCCTCCTACGCCCTGAACGCGCCGCAATTCTTTAAATGGTACGATCACGCCATCATTGAGCGTGATATGGGCTATGCAAAGACACTCGGCTTCAACGCCTTCCGCATCTCTATTTCGTATGAGTATTGGCTCGAGAACCCCACCCATTTCGAAGCCTCCTACAACGATTTTCTCGCCCTCGCCGACTCCTACGGCATTAAGGTGATGGTCTCGCTCTTTGAGGGCTGCGGACTTGCCGAAGAGGGCTACTACAGCGAAAATGTATGGAGCCGTGATTATACCAAAGCCTGGGCGATCACCTCGCCCTCGAAGGAAATCTACGAAAACCAATCCCGCTGGAACGAGCCTGAAGCCTTCGTCACTTGGTTTTTCTCAAAATATAAAAACGATATGCGCCACATGGCGATCGAGATCTGCAATGAGCCTTTGGGAAGCCGTGAAGCATGTGCCAAGTATCTCTCGGAATACGCACTCTCGATTCAGGGCAACGTTCCGATCGCCTTCGGTACCGCCCCCTCGGACAGCGATACTATCGTTTACTCGGTAGAAGCGGGCGCTGATATGATCTCCTATCACGACAATTTCCCGGGCAGTACACAGCTTTTTGAATTGAACGCCAAGAGCTATATCGAACAAGGTCGTCTTGCCAACCTGCCCGTCTACTGCACGGAGGTACAGTGGGTCGGCGGTCCTCAGAACGTCAATTACCCCCTCTACCGAAATCTCGCCCCCACCGTCAACGAGCTGATGAAAACAAACGTCTGGGCGCCCTTCTACCGTACCTTGATGGTACATCCCTGCTACCTTGACGCCTACCGCAACACCCACCAAATGAAAACCGGCATCGTGCAGGAAGACGGCAGCTATTACAGCCTCGGTAACGCAGAGGCTATTGCACCCGAGATGGATCTCTCGGATGCAGCCGTCGACGATCACGATCCCTACACCGACAAAGCGTACACCTACCGCCACCTTTTCAGCGATGATTTTTCCGATCGTCACGGCTACAAATGGACGGTCAAAAGCGGAACGTTTGATGCAGCAAGCAGCTCCTATGCGGGACAAGGTATCTCGTTTGCCAATGCCACCGACTTTGCTGATTTCACAGCAACCGTCAACATATCATTTGAAACAACGGCAGGCTTTATCTTCCGTGCGAAGGATGAAAATAATTACTATCTCGCCGCGGTATCAAAATCGGCATATTCGCTTTACAAGATCGTAAACGGTGAGAAGATCCTTCTTGCCGAAAAAACGCCCGAGGATGCCGGCAACTCCTTCACCGTCACGATCTACGCCAAAGGCAACGATCTTCGTCTGTCTGCAAACTGCACCGACTGTACCGCCACCGACGATACCTTTCAAATCGGTGCTGTCGGATTCTTTGCCGATACTGATGCTGCCTTCGACACCCTTCTCGTATCCGCTCTTTCTGATTAAATCAAGCTGACGATCCCAACATTTCCACCAAGAGGTATACCATGAAAAAACTACTTCTCGTTTTAACCCTCGCCCTTCTTCTCGTGATGGCAGTCGCTTGCGAAAGCGGCGAAACCACAGCCCCCGAAAGTGATACCACCACCCCGATCGCAACGAGCAAAAAAGCACCCGAAGCCACAACAGAGCCAAAAGCCACTCCCACAAGCCCGAAGGTAACGACCACGGCACCCAAAGTAACGACCACAGTACCTACGACCACAGAGCCTGCCCCGATCTACAGTAATCATCTCGCGCTTTCCTATGATCTCAGCAAAAAAGCAAACACAGTCGAGGGCATCGGTACTTGCAAGGACGACGTGATCAGGATTCCGCCGACTGATAAAAACGGCGCGAAGATCTACCGCATCAAATCCCTGACCTGTGACGCGAAGGAGATCATCGTTCCGTCCGGCATCACGCACATCGCTATGGGTGCTTTTAAAAACTGTCCCAATCTTGAAAAGATCACGCTTCCCGCAACCCTGACCTCGGTGGGTGAGCATATCTTTGAAAACTGCCCCAAGCTGAAAACCATCGAAATGGCACAAAACAGCAGATTCACCATCACAAACGGCTGTCTGATCAAAAAAGAAAACAAAACCGTGACCTCAGGCTCTGCCTTTGCCACGATCCCCGATGACGGCTCGGTCGTTTTCATCGGCTACGCTGCCTTCAAGGATCTGCCAATCACCTCTATCACGATCCCCGAAAGCGTTTACGAGATCAGTGACTATGCCTTCTCGGGTTGCAGTATGCTTTCAAGCGTAACCCTACCTGACACGCTTGTAAACCTCGGCAGAAAAGCTTTTGACGGCACCGCGCTTTATTCTGACCGCAACAATTGGCAAAACGGCGCTTTCTATATCGGCAACCACCTGATCGAGGTTGAAAAAAAGACCACCGAGATTACCCTGCCCGAGGGTCTTGTGACGATCGCCTCGAATGCCTTTGAAGGAAGTGCTGTCAAATCGATCACCCTGCCTGCAAGCGTCAGAAACATCGGCGATAACGCTTTTTACACCTCCCTACTCGAAGAGGTGACACTTAACGACGGACTGACCACGGTCGGCAATTATGCATTCCAGAATACCAATGTCAAGATCTTTATCATTCCCGAAAGCGTTGAAAAGGTCGGAGCACTCGCCTTCTCTTCGCTCGGTCTTGAGCATATCTACTGCTACGCCGAAACGATTCCCGAGGGCTGGGAGGTTACCTTCAGCGAAACGACCGAATGGGTCACGATGGGCTATAACGGTGAGCCAATCAAATAACCGAACCAAAAAATGGCAGACACTTGAAGCGTGTCTGCCATTTTTGATTTACCGATAGAAAAGATACACCGCCATATCGCTCTCGCCGCGATTCGCAAAGGAGGCATAGGGGATCAGCTTGATCTCGCAGTCCTCAAACGCCTCGTCGAGCGGCGCGTATAAGCCGCCCTTTACGTTTTCAAGGCGTCTGTAACCCTTGACCGAAAGACAGATGCCAAGCCTTTCATCCTTGCTGACGACCGCATTCCTTGCCGCCGTCTTATCGAAATAGCGCGTAAAGAGCGCGGGATTATCGACTCCCTCGGCACAATAAACGATCGGACCGCGGCGAAGCGCCGCCTTGCCGATATTACGTACCACACCGAGCGAGGCGTTTACAAGGTAGGGTGTCATATCCAGCGTTACCGTCACCGTACCCTTTTCAAAATAAGCATATCCATTCTCGGCGCGGTAAGGCTTATCTGCTCCAAAGCTCTTGCACCAGCCGGGCATACGGACAGCAAAAGGCGTATCCGACTCGATGCGGATCACACCGTCCTCGGGATATACCGTCGAAACCTTCACACGGCGCTCACCGTCATCGTAAACGCTTTCGGCGAACTGATTGATAAAGACGGTATCACGCTCTTCATCATAGGCGTAGATATACTCACCGAGTGAGGCGAGAAGTCTCACGATATTGGGCGGACAGCAGGAGCAACCAAACATCTTGGGGCGCTGCGTGATCGGAAAGCGCTCGTGATCGTGTGTCGAAATGATGCGACGGCGCTCATCGAGATAAATCTCAAGCGGATTCTCATAAAAGAAGCACTCGCCGTCCAGAGAGAGTCCCGACATTGCGCCGTTAAAAAATTCAAGCTCAACCGCATCGGCATAACGGCTGTCTCTCATAGGATCCGCTTTAAACAAACGGTTGGCAAAAAACATCATACCGATCGACGCGCAGGTCTCGGTATAAGCGGTATTGTTCGGCAGATCATATGCCGCGGTGAACGCCTCGCCCATGCAAGTCGAACCGATGCCGCCGGTAATATACATTTTCTTTTTGGTTACATCCTCAAAAAGCGCCCGGCAGGCATCAAGAAGCTCATCGTCCTTTTTGGCAACAGCAAGATCGGTCATACCCGCGTAAAGATACATGGCGCGCACCGAGTGTCCGAACGCCTCTTTTTGTTGGCGGATAGGGAGATGGCTTTGCGCATAGCGGGCAGCACCGAAGATCTGCGCCTCGTGATTGTCGCTCTGTCCTCTTCTCTCAAGAAAATGCGCCATCATACGAAGATACTTATCCTTGCCCGTGCAGGTATACATACGGTAAAGCGCAAGCTCGATCTCTTCGTGTCCCGGTGTTTCGTAAGGTGCTGACTTATCAATCATAAACACCTTTTCAATATAGTCGGCGTATTTTTCCATAATGCGAAGAAAACGGTCTCGTCCCGTCGCTTCGTAATACGCGACCGCCGCCTCCATGAGATGACCCGCGCAGTACAGCTCATGCCAGTCGCGGTTCGTGAAGCGCTTGTCGGGTTCACAGACGGTAAAATAAATATTGAAATACCCATCTTCGCCTTGATTTCGTTCGATCTCATCGATCAAATGTTCTACCTTGTTCTGCAAGTCAGTATTGTTCTCGCGAGAAAGAACGTATGCCGCACCCTCCATCCATTTGGCAACATCGGAGTCCCAAAAGAAGTGCGGACGGTCAGGCATACCCTCCTTCCAGTCGCAGGAAAACGCGCGGATCCGTCCGCTTTCCGAAAAACGGTCATAGACCGCGGCGAGCGTGACAGAGCGATTAAGCAGCTCCTTCTCTTTAAAATAGCCGCCGAGAAGGGTTACGTTCCGATAATTCGTTTTCATCATCATCCATCCTTTTTGCATAGAATCAATATACCTTATTTTACCATATTCAAGAACCAAAGTCAATGAAAAAGCGTATTGCAAATTCCGTCATTTTATGGTATACTGACAGTATGATTTTTACACTCTCTGAAAGGAGTATCACCATGCAGATCGAACCGATCGCCCATATTGAAACCGACTTCAAGGAAAAATTCGGCATTCCCCGTCAGAGCGGAAGAGCGCCCACACTCGGAAGAATCGTCTTTGTACCGAAATACCGTGACCGCGAGGCTCTGCGCGGCATTGAGGAATTTTCCCATCTCTGGCTGATCTTCGACTTTTCGAAAGCGCATCGTGAGGGCTTCTCCCCTACCGTCAGACCGCCGAGGCTCGGCGGAAACACGCGGGTCGGCGTCTTCGCGACCCGTTCGCCGTTCCGCCCGAACTCCATGGGTCTTTCTTCTGTCAAACTGATCTCTCTCGGCAAAAACGAGCTTGACGGAGACTACCTTGTTGTAGAAGGTGCCGATCTTCTCGACGGAACGCCCATCTATGACATCAAGCCCTATATTCCCCACAGCGATTGCCATCCCGATGCCACGGGCAGCTATGCCGATCTTCACCGTGACGATTCTCTCGAAGTGGAAGACCCCGACGGCCTTCTTTCGCGTCTTCCCGAACACAAGCGCGAAGCCCTTCGCGCCTGCCTTGGCGAAGACCCCCGCCCCTCCTACCAGAACGATCCCGAACGCGTCTACCGTATGCGCTTTTCCGATTACGAGATCGCCTTTCGGGTGAACGGTGACACATTAACGGTAATTGAGGTGAATTTGGTATAATTTCACACGAATTCATGGTTAATATTGCCTTTTTCTGAAATATTTTCCTATTTTTTATAATATTTCTACACCAAATGCAAGACAAATTTCGATATAATACAATTGAGGATATATTTCTGTTGGGCATTTTGTCGGTTTTACACAGTTTTGCAATCAACCCAAAGCCGATTTTCATACCCCGATCTATACTTTAACATGAAAGGAAGAAAGAACCATGAAAAGAATCTTATCCGTACTCCTCACTACGGCAATGCTTTTCGCACTGCTCATCCCCTTCAGCGTACACGCTGCCATAACCCCTTCTGACCTCGCTTATGCACCCGAAGCCGAAAGCGCTCCCATTCTTGACGGCGAGCTTGATGAAGTCTACCTGACCGCACCCGAATACGTAATGGGCAGAATCATCAAAAATGACTCCACCAATGCCGCTGCCCGTGATTCATCCCGAGTCACCTTCCGTACCGTTCACAACAACGGATATCAATATTTGATGATCGATATTCTGGATGATGTACAGATCGTCGGTGCTGACAGCTCCAATCACTGGAACAATGACTGTCTCATGATGTTCTTCAGTGAAGACTGCAACTCTACTGCCTTTGGCAGCAACGGACGAAGCTATCAGATGTACTTTTACATCAGCGAAACCGAAACCGCGCAAGCCATTTCTCTCAGAAAAACAGATGCCTCAGTCAAGCTTCCCGAAGATTCCCAGTATTTCTGCAAGATTGCCGAAAAAAATGAAGACGGCTCCTATCACGCTCGTCTTGAGATCCGTTTGAAGACCGTCCATGAAACACAGCAAGGCAATAATGCCTACGTAACTCAGGGCAATCCCGTTATCGGTGTCGGCGGCGCTTGTGCTATGGATTTCCAGTTCAACGACGCCGATAAGAGCGGCGCCTCCAACAACCGTACCGTAGTATGGAGCTGGGCGGTTGACGCTGATTACGGTCCTGCTAACTCTACAAACGAAAAGGATAAGTGGGGACACGTTCGCTATGTCGAATCCACCCACAACATCTTCGACGCCTGCTCTGAATGGCGTTACATGACTGCCACCAACGATCCCGCGGCAGCGCCCGCTGACTGGGAGCTTGATCCCACCGTATCCGCCGAGTGGACCACGGCGCCCGCTCCCTTCGGTTGCCGTGCCCCCGGTGCCACCAAAAACTGGGCAACCGTACAGGATCCCGAAAACGGCGACGGCACCTGCGAAAACGCATACTTCTGGGCTGTCAAGGAATTCACGCTTTCCGCCGACGATCTCAACGCCCTTGAAGGCAAAGCTCTGCTCTCCTCTATGTTCTACGATCAGGACATCAAGGTCTATGTAAACGGACATCTTCTCTATTCGCACGGCGGTGAAAACAACCTCTACCGCAACAAAAAGCTCTGCGATAACGCCGCCGACCTTCTCTTTGAAGGCACGAACACCGTAGCCGTCAGCCTGCATCAGTTTGCGGGTGGTTATGAATTCGACATGAATCTCTACGCTACCTCCGGTGACACCGAGCGCTATACCGCGCAGACTGAGGTCAAGGAGATCGCCATTGCCGAAGGTGAAAACTACAGCTTCTACTATCAGACCCGTACCAATGCCGCCGATGAGACCGCAACCGACTTCCGTGTCCTGTTCGTTGCCGATATCGAATGGCTCAATTCTCTCACTTCGATGGAAGCTGTTATCACCTTCTCGAACGGCACAGAGGAAAAGACCAAGACCGTAACGCCCTCTACCGTATATAAGACCGTTTCCGCTCCCGAGACCGTCTATATCGCACCCGACGGAGCCGTTGTCTTCGGATGGATCGTCAGCGGCATGCCCGCCGATTTCGCTACCGCCGAAACCGTTACCGTTACCGCAACGCTCAATACCAAGTAATCTCACGAAAGAAGGTCGTTACCATCACACGCCAGAATGTTTCTTACGTCGATTTTGATATGAAGGATCTCGTTGTACAGCACAAGCGCACAAACGGTCTGCACATGGATTGGCGCCATTTACACAGTCAATATGAGATCTTATTTGTCAAGGAAGGAACGGTTACGATCGACAGCAATGCTCTTTCTCTGACAGTCGACCAACCGAGTGTGATCGTTCACAAACCATTTTACCTTCACCGCGCCAATGCCACTGCGGGCGTTGTGTATGATCGCTATATCATCAACGTATCCGACGGGCTGCTCTCCAAGATCAATACCCTCATTCCTCATTTTGAGTTTTTCTCATCCGCGACCACGACCGTGATTTCGTTAAATGAGGCAATGACAGAAGCACTGACAACTGACTTTGACAGCATCGTGACCGCTTATCAGAACCGCAACGAAGCCCGCGCGCTTCTGGAGATCGCGCTGATGCTCCTGAAGGTTTCGGAATACGCCGTCGAAACCGGACTTCCTGTTCCGCAAAGCGACAGTTATATCGCCGAGGTCATTCGGTATATCAGTCTTCATTATGCCGATGATATCAAGATCGACCGCCTTGCCGACGTCTTTTATATCAGCCGATCCAAGCTGATCGCCGATTTCAAAAAGAACATCGGTGTCACCGTCAAAAAATACATTATGTTCGTCAGGATCAGTAATGCCCAGTGCTTTCTGGCATCGGGCAAATCCATATCCGAAACCGCTTCCCTTTGCGGCTTTTATGACAACAGTCATTTCATTTCTACCTTCCGTCAACTGACGGGTATGACACCGAAGGAATTCACTAAAAAAAGCGTCAGCGACTGACACAATACAAAAAACCAAGCCCCGCGGCTTGGTTTTTTCTTATCGTTTTTTCTCGTCAGCCTTCTCTCAATCCCTTATCCCACGGTACTGAATGCACTGTTTTCAACGTCTGAATATATGTAAATTTTTTTCCCATAAATCCTTCCGAAAAGAATTGATTTTCTCTCCGATTTCCTGTATAATGAAAGCAGGTGGATGATTTGTACATTTTTGATCAATGTTCGACACCAATATTGTGAAAGTTGACTAAGCACAGCTGCCCAAATCCGACAATATGACCGCAATGTTGCTATCGATACCTTGATCATCACACCAAAAAACAATTGGGTCGATTAAGCCCATCATTCAACCAAGAAAGGAACAGCCATGAAAAAAACGCTACACCTTGTCATCCTTCTGCTTCTGGTATGCACCTGTCTCTTTACCGCTTGCGGCAAAGATGATGAAACAACCGCACCGCCCGAAGAAAGCACCGTCACGACCACGGCGCCAAACACACCCTCCACCACACCGCCCCCGACGGGCAGCACCGATCCCGACGAATACAAGATCCTGACGGGCGATATCGCCCTGAACGGCTCGATCGTTCTGTCTGCCGACAGCGATGAGGAATTCGCGCCCGTTCTTCGTGCGCTGACCGATCTGCAAAAGGACTTCAAGGCGGTCACCGGAAAAGAACCCGTTATCGACAGCAGTGCTACCGGAAACGTCACCGTTCTCGTCGGCACACTCGGTCATAGCAAGACCGTCGACAGTCTCGTCTCCTCGGGCATGCTCGACGTTTCTGCCATCAAGGACCGTTGGGAAGCCTTCACCATGGGTGTGTACCGCGGTATCAACGGCGAAGACATCACGATCGTCATCGCGGGCGCTGACAAGCGCGGTACGGTCTACGGTATCTATACCCTTTCCGAGCTGATCGGCGTCTCTCCCTGGTACTGGTGGGCAGACGTTCCCGTCAAGACCGATAAGAACCTTTCGCTCTCTGCCGAAAGCCTGACCGTCACCGAATATCCCGACGTCAAGTACCGCGGCATCTTTCTGAATGACGAAGAAAACTTCACCTTCTGGAGCGAGGCGTTTGAAAACGCCACTACAAGCCCCGGCTCACCCAACCCCGAGACCTACAAGAAGGTGTTCGAGCTGATCCTTCGACTCAAGGCCAATACCCTCTGGCCCGCGATGCACAATCTCTCGGATGCCTTCAATAAAGAGATCAACCCCGACACGGGCATTGCGTATAATGCTGAGCTTGCCGATCAGTACGGCGTTGTCATGGGCTCAAGCCACTGCGAGCTGATGCTCTGCAACAACGAGACCGAATGGGTCCCGTGGTGCGAAAGAAACGTCGGCAAATACAACTTGAAGAAGATCGGCAATTCCTGGAAAAACTCCTACGACTACACCGTCAATGCCGAAGCAATGAACGCATATTGGGAAGAGCGCGTTGCCACCAATTACCGCTTTGACAATATCTATACCATTGGTCTTCGCGGTGTCCATGACTCCGAGATCCTCTGCTCCGCTCTCAGCGATAAAAGCTGGGCGTCCAAGGCGACTGTCGTTCAGTCCGCTGTCGAGGCACAGCTTGAGATCCTCAGAAAATACGAAGCCATCCGCTCCGAGGAGCTTGGCTACGAAGTCACCTTCCCCACCTGCTACGCCGTCTACAAGGAAGCTGCCGAGTATTACAAATACGATCTCTCGCTTCCCGAAAGCTGTATCATTCTCTTCTGTGACGATAACTACGGCTATGTCCGTCAGATGCCCAACGAAGAAGAGCTTGAAACCTATGAGGGCTTCGGTGTCTACTACCACGTTTCCTACTACGGTGTACCGAGAAGCTACCTCTGGATCGACACCATGCCCCTTTCGAACATCTATGCCGAAATGGACAAAGCCTTCAGGGCAGGCGAAGATGATCTCTGGATCTTGAACGTCGGTGACCTGAAGCCCGCCGAGATCTCGATCAACTTCTTCATGGATCTTGCGTGGGACGAGGATTCGATCACACGCGACAGCCTTGATGAATACCTCGCCGCCTATTTCAAAGAGACCTTTACCCTGTCCGATGCCGATGCATTGACGCTCGCAAAAACGCTGAACGAATTCAATCAGCTCGCCTTCGCTTATAAGCCCGAATACCAGGGATACGGTGAAGGCACCGAATACTCCCTGATCTATGTCGGCGACGAAGCCGAGCGCATGATCATACGCATGTCTGAGATCCTCTCCTACTCCGCCGCTCTTTGCGAAAAGCTCCCCGCCAACGAAAGAACGAGTTATCAGGAGATCGTCCATTACAAATTCATCGCATCCCTTCTGACGCTTCAGAAAAACATTTACGAACAGAAAAACGCTCTGTATCTCTCTCAGGGCAGATTCGCGTCGGTCAATGCCTACGCCATGCTTTCCGAAGCCGCTCACAAAGCCGTGCTTCAGAGCGTGCAGGATTACTGCTCTCTCGCTGACGGCAAGTGGACGGGCATTATGAATCCCTATCAGACCGCGCAGGGTCTTCCCGTGATCGCGGGCGCTCCCACCGTTACCTATCTTCCCGAGGATGTTGCCGAGGATGGTGTCGGCGCGGCTGTTGAAGGTCAGCCCGGCAATGCCCCCGTCGACCTCTATTTCGACTCTCTGACCGATGACGCGCGCTTTATCGACATCTTCTCTCTCGGCATGAAGGCGTACGATTACACCATCACGCTCAGCGAGGGCGTGCTTCTCTCCGATCACACGGGCAAAGCACTCCCCCTGACAAACGGTGTTTACAGCGGCTCTGTCAAGATCGAAGAACGCTTCTATCTCTCGATCGACTGGTCGAAGATCACCAAAGAAGACTCCACGGCAACCGTAACCGTCAAGGACTCTCACAATCACACGGTAAGCTACACCCTTCACCTTCACAAGAGCGTCCTTTCTCCCGAGGATGATGTCAAGGAAGGCATCAAGGGCCATTACGAATCAAACGGCATTCTCTCGATCGAAGCCGAACATTATTCCTCCAAGGGCGACGTCGACGGCATGACCTGGGTCGAGGTTCCCTATCTCGGTTACACAGGCTCTGCCATGAAGACGCTTCCCGATATCACCGCCGAATCAGTCCGTATCGACGGAAGCTATGAAACGGCATCCCCCTATCTTGAATATACCTTCTACGTGACCAAGACGGGCACGTACAACGGAACCTTCTACCGTATTCCCACACTGAATGAAGGTACGGGCAGAACCAACCGCACCGCCTACGCCTTTGACGGCGGGGAAACCAATCTCTTCCGCGGCAACAGCTACGTGGATACCAATGGCTCAAGCACCTGGTCCAACAGCATCCGCACCAATATGGAAAAGATGTCCTTCACCGTCACCTTTGCAGACGAAGGCTGGCATACCCTCCGAATCTACCGTGCGGACGCGGGCATTACCTTTGATAAGATCATCATGATCCATTCAAGCGTCAAGTCGACCTCGAGACTCGGTGAAAGCGAAAGCTACAACACCCTTTCTGACTATCAGACGAGAGAAAGAACCTACCTTCCCGATCTCTCAGAGCTTGATATCAAGTTTGGGGAAGCCGAAGGCACAAACCTGAACTACGATCTCACCGCCAAGGTTGAAAACACGCAGGAAGGCTACACTGCCGTCGATCTTGCCTCGGCAGGTGTCAAAACCAAGCGCTACGAATGGACGAAGGGCTTTGAAACCCTTTCGGCTTACTACCGCTCCAAATCCAAGACCCCCGCAAGGGATCTCGGCTTTATCACTTCGACAAGCGAGGCAAACTTCCGTATCACCCTTGCCAAAACCGGTAAATACACCGTTACCCTTGCCATCGGCGATCCTCAGTCGAGCGGCGTCTCTGTCAGAGGCATGACCGTGACGGCAAACGGCAAGACCGTGATCGAAGCCTTCGATCATACCGCAGGCACCACAATTGAAAAATGCTTTGTCATTGAGCTTTCCGATACCACCCTTGATCTCACCTTCGGCGGCACGTGGGCTGTATCTGCCATCGAGATCATACCCTACACTTCCCCCGTTACCGAGCCGACAGGCGAAGTGATCACACCCGACGCCAACGGCAACATCATCATCGAAGCCGAATGGGCGCTCGACAATTCCGCCTTTGCCACCCATAAGGCAACAAACGACGGCAAGAACTATTTCATGGAAACGGGCGGCGTATACGGCACTGCCGTTTACTACGGACCTAACCGCGAATCCTCGAACACCAACACCTCAACCGCCGCCAATATCGCCTTCAAGGTACAGGCGAACGCAAGCGGCACGTATAACGTATTCGCGCTCGTCAAGTGCGAGGACGATGACGATGACTCCCTGATCGTAAAGCTTGACAACGGCAGCGAGCAGACCGCCAACGATTTCAAGCACACCAAGGCAGAATATGTCTGGAAGAAGGTCGGCACCGTAACACTCACCGAGGGCAAGGTATCGACTCTCACGGTCTTTGGCCGCGAGGACGGTCTTTCGATCGACCGCATCGTTCTGACCAAAAACGCTTCCTGGTCATAACGAACAAAAAAAGCTCGGATCCGCCTCTCTGCATTCTTAGCGAAAAAAGCACGAACACCACCAAGGATTTTTCTTTGGTGGTGTTTTTCTGTTGGTGAAAGCTTACAAAAGGCGCCCTTCGGGAGGACATCCACCCTTATGCTTGCACCGAAAGTGCGTGGCTGAGAAAACTATGCTCACCTGTTTACTTTTACGATATTTTATGATATAATCAGTATAAATAACAAATTTTGATGATCAAAATATCCGGAGGAGAGCTATGGCATTTTGGGGAATGGATCTGAATCAGTCGGATGAATTTTGCGAAATATACGACGAGTATATGGATCTGTATGACATCGGACTTGAACCGGCTGAAATCACAGAGCAAATACTCCAAAAATATCAAACAAAAGCCATCCCGCACAATGCGCTTTTTGCGATCGCAAAAGCGGAATGGTCTTTGGGATTTCGCTCCGAAACTGTTTACGCAAGAGTCAATGACATTATCAATAACGGTGAAAACATTGCGTATTATCGTTCCCTTGGATTCTCCGATCAGGATATCCACCTAAGAAGCAAAAAACTCATACAGTTTCAGCATGTATTACAGACTCCCCCAAAAGCCCCCAGAAAACGTAGAATTTCCGCATATAACAGAATAAAACGGCTGCCCAAAGGAACCGTCTCGTATTATCAGTGTGACGGCGACTATTATGGTTTTGTCGTTCTTGATGCCGTATATGAAGGCCGTCTTCTCGCGGTAACCGAAAAGCTGCCTACTACACCGCAAAGCACAGAGGCTGTTTTGAACGCTCCCGCTCTTACCGCCATCTGGTTATTACTGCGCAGTGCCCCGAAAGGAAATCACGATATCGGAACAGTCCCATCAAAAGGCGCCTATAACGGACGCGCCGGTCTTTTTCTGTGCAAACCCCTCTCGTTCGGTATCAACGTTTCTTTTTTTCTTGATGAGTGTCATCAAAGAGGACTGTTACGTTTCAAAGACACTAAGGTACAGGATCTGCAGGATGAAAAAACCGTTCCCATCAAGTTTTATTGTGAAGAAAGCGCGAAAGATGAAACGAGAATGGTCATAGAATTAATGAACGATCCCGCCTCTGAATTTGCAACCGATATGATCCGACAAGCCGTTTATTTAAAGTATTTTTTCCATTGACGTTCCTTTGCTTTACAGCATATCAAAAGCCACCACGAAAAACCGTGGTGGCTCATTTCAATTTTACCGCTGATTGTCAGACTCTCAGCCGAATTTTCATGCTATGCTTAGTCCTTGTGCGCGTGCGAGAGGATCTCGTACATATCATAATCGAGGATACGTACCATATCGTCAAGCTCATTATCACCCATGACTGTGGTTCTGCCGTCCTCGTATTCCTGATCAATCAGCTCCTTCATCTTGCTGATGAGGGGATGGCGCTTATCCATAACGTAATCACCGTGCAGACGATAGTAACCGTTCATCCAGTGTGCAATGCCGGCAAGACCGCTGTGCTTGTCAACCGCAACGGTCGCGGGTCTTCCGAGGATCTTTTCGGTATTGAAGATATTGTAGATCTCTTCGTCCTTCAAAAGACCGTCGGCATGAATACCCGCACGGGTAACGTTGAAGTTTCTTCCCACAAAAGGTGTCTTCGGAGGAATATCGTATCCGATCTCGCGTTCAAAATACTCGGCGATCTCGGTGATGACCTTGAGATCCATACCATCCGTCGTGCCGCGTAGCGACGCGTATTCCATGACCATAGCTTCAAGCGGACAGTTACCGGTTCGTTCGCCGATTCCAAGCATTGAGCAGTTGACACTCGAGCAACCGTAGAGCCAAGCGGTGGAGGCGTTGGATACCGCCTTGTAAAAATCGTTGTGACCATGCCACTCAAGCATATCGGAGGTAACGCCCGCATAGTGCTGAAGACCGTAAATGATACCCTGTACACTGCGGGGAAGCGCCGTTCCGGGGAAAGAAACACCGTAACCCATCGTATCGCAGGCACGGATCTTGATCGGCACGCCGTACTCTTCCCCGAGCTTCACAAGCTCGGTAGCAAACGGTACAACAAAACCGTAGAAATCGGCGCGGGTGATATCTTCAAAATGGCATCTCGGACGAATGCCGCGATCAAGCGCGCTTCTGACAATACCGAGATATTTCTCAAGAGCGGACTTTCTCGTAAGTCCCATCTTCTTATAAATATGATAGTCCGAGCAGGAAACCAGAATACCCGTTTCCTTGATGCCCATTTCCTTGACTAACTCAAAGTCCTTTTCACTTGCGCGGATCCAGGTCGTGACCTCGGGAAATTCAAAGCCAAGCTCCATGCACTTTTCGACGGCAAGACGGTCCTTGGGAGAATAGACGAAGAACTCACTCTGACGGATAAGACCCTTTGGTCCGCCGAGGCGGTGAAGCAGCGTAAAGAGGTCGATGATCTGCTCGGTAGTAAAGGGCGAAGTGGACTGCTGACCGTCGCGGAAGGTGGTATCGGTGATCCAGATCTCTTCGGGCATGTTGATCGGCACGTTGCGGTGGTTGAAGGAGATCTTCGGAATAGAATCGTAATCGAAAAGGTTGCGATACAAATTCGGCTTTTCACGTTCCTGAAGCTCATAGCGGTATGCCGCCTGCTCCAGAAGGTTGGTAGTTTCTGAAAAAACAAGGCGTCTGGATTCAGAATCGATGTGTTTTGGCATAGAGAAGCCTGCCTTTCTGACGTCGTTTGCTTTGCACCAAACATCTAAAAAATTTTTGTATATCGTTTATTATACCGAAAAAATAACAAATTGTCAATAGCTGATAATAAAAATACCCAGAAGCACCCGTTTTTCCACATTTTACCGTCTTCTCATACGGCGGCGCCTTTTCTTTTTGTGAAAAAATAACGAAGGAACAAGTGAAATCAGGATCGGCAAAACAGAAAGAAGCCCTCTCATGCCAAGAGAAAAAAATGCTCCCACACCAAAACACGAGACCGCGAAAAGACTCGCGCCGTAGATCGTGCCCGTAAGGATTGCTTCCTTGAGTAAGACCCCCGCCCGCCTTTCAATAAGAC
>JAFVYN010000138.1 GCA_017508605.1 Clostridia bacterium | reverse complement strand
TTCCCGATAGAACAACTTTATTCCACCTTCCGTTTATCGCGATCTATGCGTTTGATAAACCTCTTGATGAGCCGCCAAACGATATCAATGGTTTGTATAAGTATGTAATGCGAATTGATCCGGACGCGGGAATACTGTATCAAATCCATCCGCATGGAGCAACTCTTTTGGTCGTCAACACATACCGCCTGACAGGATTCGATAAAACGCTTCTTGAAAAACTGCTGGCAACCAAAGAACACGGTTAGTGGTGAAAAAGCGTTAACGACGGTGAGCATGTCAGAATGCCGTTTTATATTTGCTTTACGATCACGATTCCTATCACGCATACCGTTTGGAAGGGTTTGACCGAGCGCCCGTGGACGCGCTGCTGGCAACGGTAGACGGACCGTAACGCAAAAAACTAAGGAAACGAAGCCGTTTCATAGAATAAGATGATCCGACCGAACACAGATGTGTTCGGTCGGATCGGTTTTATCGGCGTTTTTTTTAAAAGCTTGCTTCAAGGGCGGTGACGAGCGCGGCGATCTTATCGACGACCTCGTGGCAGAGAGCATCGGTCTCGGCTTCTGCCATGACACGGATCAGAGGCTCGGTACCCGAGGCGCGCACCAGGATCCTGCCCTTGCCGCCAAGGGCGTTTTCCTCGTTTTGAATGGCGTTTTTCAGCTCTTCGCTTGCGAGGATCTCTTTTTTATGGATGACGCGCACGTTTTTGAGATACTGCGGATAGAGGCGCATGCCCGATTTCAGGCGCGAGAGGGGTGCTTTTTTCTCCAGCATGACCTCCACGACCTTGAGGGCGGTGAGAAGCCCGTCACCCGTGGTGGCGTATTTGGAGAAAATGATATGTCCCGATTCCTCGCCGCCGATCACGTAGCCGTTTTCACGCATACATTCATAAACGAAGCGGTCGCCGACGGCGGTCTTTTCGGAGGCGATGTCCTGATTTTTCAACGCTTCATATAGACCGATATTGCTCATGACGGTCGAAACCACGGTGTTTTGGTAAAGCTCACCCTTTTCCTTCATAAAACTGCCGCAAAGGTAGAGAATGTGGTCACCCGTGACAAGCTCGCCCTTATCGTCGATGGCAAGACAGCGGTCGGCGTCACCGTCAAAGGCAAAGCCGCAGTCAAGCTGTTCGCGAAGGACCAGTTCTTTCAGGGATTCGATATGCGTTGAGCCGCAGTTTTGGTTGATATTGATGCCGTTCGGATCGTCCCCGATCACATAGACCTTGGCACCCAGAGCTTCAAAGACCGCGCGCGCGATATTCCAGGTCGAGCCGTTGGCACAGTCAAGACCGATGCGCAGGGATTTGAAGGAGCGTGTGGCAAGCGAAATGAGGTAGGCAATATAACGGTTTCTGCCGATGGCGTAGTCATGGGCGGTGCCGATCTTCTCACCGATCATCAGCGGCGGCTCGGGACGAAGTCCGTCGAGATATGCCTCGATCTCGTCGGTCATGTCTTCGTTCATCTTCTCGCCCTCGGCGGAGATCAGCTTGATGCCGTTATCGTAAAAGGGATTGTGGCTTGCCGAGATCATGATGCCCACGTCAAAATTATCGTGCTTCGTCACGTACGCCACCGAAGGCGTGGTGGTGACGTGCAGAAGATACGCGTCGGCGCCCGAGGCGGTGAGTCCTGCTACCAGCGCGTACTCAAGCATATAGCCCGAGCGTCTTGTGTCCTTGCCGATGACGGCACGGCAGGGGCGGTCCTTCGAGAAAAGATACCCGAGATAACGCCCGATCTTATATGCATGCTCCGCGGTCAGCACCTTGCCTGCCTCTCCGCGAAAGCCGTCTGTTCCAAAATAATGACCCATAAAGTTCCTTCTTTCATAAGGGAATGATTGATTGCAGTTTCAGTATATCCGTTTTTGGGTGATTTGTCAATATTTTTTTGACGGAGTGAGTGAATTTCGGTGAGTTTGGCAGATTGCAAATTTCAATTGCTAACGAGACTCTGACTTTTGTAGGTTGTTTTTTCACAATTTTAGCACTTAACATTAAAGACTGCTAAGATTCCGTAAACAGTCACGGTAACTTCACACAGAATTCACATAATAGGGGTATTATAAAGACACAACGAGGGAGAAAGAGATTGCACTCGACAAACTTCTCTGCCAAACTCGTCCTGAAACTGACACAATAAACAAATCATAGAATGCTGTTTTGGCATATGGAGGTAATTTTATGTTTACATTCACACCCGCAATCACCCGTTCCGAATACGCTTTGGCAAACGCTATGCTGAATATGACAGATTTTGCGACACGCACGGTCTCTGCCAACGCCACCGATATCATCGACACCGACAACGCCTTCATCTTAGAGATCGAGCTGCCCGGTTATCAGAAGGATGAGATCTCGGTCGCCCTGAAGACCAAGTATCTCACCATCGAAGCCAAGCCCAAGGCTGATGAAGACACCGAGGAGGGCGAAAAGCCCGCCGTCAGGTATCTGCGCCGCGGCAGAGTGAAGGGCGAATTCACCCGCACCTATACCGTTCAGAATATCGACGGCGACGGCATCACGGTTGCCTACGAAAACGGTGTCCTCCGTGTAACCCTGCCCAAGGTGAAGCCCATTGAACCCGAGACCCGCCGCTTCGCCGTCCAATAAACGCTTTCTTTCATTTCCTTTCCTCTATTTTCATAGGCACGGCACCGCACCGATATTGCGGCGCCGTGCCGCCCTTCCCCCTCGCGGTGAAGTATAGCTGCCATGTCCTTGCGGCATGGCGGCTTTTTTGTTTCTTTGTTCACAGTTTCGTTATTGCTTTTTGTCGGAATCTATGCTATACTATATAAGATTATCTCCCAAGAAGGACGTATACAGTCATGAAAAAGCAGTTTCTTTCGTTTATTCTCCCGATTCTGGTGTTTTGTATCGGCATCATTGGTATGACATCCTTCACCCTTCTTGACGCTTTTATTCTCGATCGTCCGATCGTTGACGAGACCATTATCCGAAATCCCACCCTGACACGCCCTCAGCGGGGCACCGAGGCTCCTCCCTCCGCGGATTCGACGCCGACGGCACCCGTGACCACCAAGACCCCCGTGACCGGCGATACTCCCGTGACAGGTGATACCCCCGTGACCGGTGATACTCCCGTGACGGGTGACGATCCCGTAACAGGCGAGGTACCCGTGACAACGGTGATCCCCGAAACGACCTCACCCCCGCCTGTGATCGAGTATCCGATCGTGAGCGATCGGTACTATAAGGACGAAAATATTGAGATCACGATCGAGGAAGACGTCATGATCAACAAAAACGGCGTTGCGACCAAGCTCTTTTACGTGGATCTCAAGCTGTCCGATATCGAATATCTGCGCACCTTCATCGCGACCGATCGCGGACGCTACAGTAAGGATACCGTTGCCAATATGGCGAAAGAAAATGCCGCCATCTTCGCAATCAACGGGGACTATTTCACCTTCCGTGAGCGCGGGATCGTTTACCGCAATTACGAGGCGATCCGTGTCACGAGCCGTAAGAGAAGCGATCCCTTCGGGGACGATGCCCTTCTTCTCATGGCTGACGGCGACTTCTTTATGATCGACGAGGCGCAGGTCGACGGCTCGACACTGCCCCTTGACACCTATCAGTGCTTTTCCTTCGGCCCGCGCCTTCTGGAATACGGCGACATGATGGTAGATGAGAATGACGAGGTCGGGCAGTCTGCCAATTCCAATCCCCGAACGGCGATCGGGATCATTTCGCCCTTGCATTATAAGATCGTGGTATCGGAGGGGCGTCTTGTCGACGGTGACGGACTCACCCTGTTTGAGCTTGCCGGTGTGATGGCAAGGCTCGGCTGCCGCGATGCTTACAATCTCGACGGCGGCTCGTCCACCACGCTGTATTTCAACGGCGAGGTACTCAACGAGCTTCCCAAAGACAAGGAGCGCGAGGTCAGTGACTGTATCTTCATTAACGGCTATTCCTATTCCGAGGAGGTGGGCGAGAGATGACACGCGCGAAAAAGCCCCTTATCATTTATTTCGGCATGACGGTATTCGTGCTTCTGTTTGGCATCGTCTATACCCATTTCGGCTACGGCGTGACCTCGCCGTATATGAGCTACGCCTTTTTACCCCTCGCGCTGGTTACCTGCTTTCATTTTGTGTTGGCTGCTTTCCCCGCGGTCAAGCTTCCCACACGGTATTCTCACATGATACTCGCCTTTTTCTCGACTGCCATCACGCTCTATCTGCTGATCAAGGGCATTCTTGAGATCGCGGGCGCATATTCCCGCTATGACGTGATGCTGCTGTATACCGCCATCTTCTTCGGGTGCGCGTTTATCGGCTGCTACGTTTCACAGTATTACACCAAAAAACAATAAGGAGTTCAGATATGAGACAGATCAGACTTGGAAAATCGGGACTTTCGGTCCCTACCGTTGCCGTCGGATGCATGCGCATCGGCGGGATGAGTGATCACGACGCGGCGGCATTTATCGACACCGCTATGTCGATGGGCGCGAATTTCTTTGACCACGCCGATATTTACGGCGGCGGCAGATGTGAGGAAAAATTTGCCTCCGCCTTTTGCATGAATGCCGATAAGCGCGAAAGCGTGATCCTGCAGTCGAAGTGCGGCATCCGCCCCGGACGCTACGATTTCGACCGTGACTATATTCTCAGCAGTGTAGACGGCATTCTGAAGCGGCTGAAGACCGACTATCTCGACGTATTGCTGCTTCACCGCCCCGACATTCTCTGCGAGCCCGAAGAGGTCGCGGAGGCATTTGCCACCCTCAAGAATACGGGCAAGGTCAGAAATTTCGGTGTATCGAACCACAATCCCATGCAGATCGCTCTTCTTGAAAAATATCTCGGCATGCCCATCGTTGCCAACCAGATCCAGATGAGCATCATGAACTGCACCGCCATCTCGCAGGGCATCAACGTGAACATGGAAAACAACAGCGCCACCATGCGTGACGGCTCGGTTGTCGATTTCTGCCGCCTCAACGATATCACCCTGCAGGCGTGGTCGCCCTTCCAGTACGGCTTTTTCAGCGGCGTGTTTGTGGACAATCCCGAATTCCCCGAGCTGAACCGTGTGATGCAGGAGGTTGCCGATGCGCACGGCGTGAATAAAAATACCGTCGCGATCGCCTGGCTGCTCCGTCACCCCGCAAAGATCATGCCTGTGACGGGAACGACCAGGATCTCCCGCCTTGAGGACTGCCTGAAGGCAGCTGACATCACCCTGACCCGCGAAGAATGGTACGCCATTTACCGTGCCGCGGGCAATAACATTCCGTAATGACGTTCTGAAACATAAAGGAGTTTATAACATGCCGATCACAGAGCTTCTGGCGTATAACGCCAAGACCTATCATACCGAGACGGCGCTCGTGGAATTGAATCCCGAGCTTGACCGCCGCGCCTTCCGTACCTGGCGCGAATATAACCTCATTGAGCCGAATCCCAACAATGACGGCTACCGCCACGAGATCTCGTGGGAGGAATTCAATATGCGTGCCAACCGCTTTGCGAATCTTCTCCTGACGCGCGGTATCGGAAAGGGCGATAAGGTCGCGATCCTTCTGATGAACGGCATTGACTGGCTTCCCGTCTATTTCGGTGTTTTGAAGACCGGCGCGCTTGCCGTACCGCTCAACTACCGCTATTCCTCGGAGGAGATCCGCTACTGCCTTGACCTTGCCGACGCTTCGGTGCTGGTCTTCGGTCCCGCCTTTACCGGCCGTGTGGAGGAGATCTGCTACAATATCCCGAAGGTAAAGACCCTTCTTTATGTCGGTGACGATTGCCCCTCCTTTGCTGAGAGCTACAATAAGCTTGTCAATTACTGCTCGATCCAGAATCCCGACATCACGCTGACCGATGACGATGATGCCGCCATCTATTTCTCGTCGGGTACGACGGGCTTCCCGAAGGCGATCTTACATAAGCACCGCGCTCTGATGCATGCCGCCAAGGTGGAAAGAGCGCATCACAGCCAGGAGCGCGGCGACTGCTTCCTCTGTATCCCCCCGCTTTATCACACCGGCGCGAAGATGCACTGGTTCGGTTCGCTCCTTTCGGGCAGCCGCGCCGTTCTTCTGAAGGGAACGGCACCGCGCGAGATCCTGCGTGCCGCTTCGGACGAAAAATGCTCGATCGTATGGCTTCTCGTTCCGTGGGTACAGGACATTCTCGATGCCATCGAGCGCGGGGACCTCGATCTTTCGGATTACGATCTTTCGGCATGGCGTCTGATGCACGTCGGCGCGCAGCCTGTTCCCCCCTCGCTCATCAAACGCTGGCTGACGGTCTTCCCCCACCATCAGTACGATACGAACTACGGTCTTTCGGAGTCGATCGGCCCCGGTTGTGTCCACCTCGGTGTGGAAAACGTTCACAAGGTCGGCTCGATCGGTAAGGCGGGCTACGGCTGGCAGACGAAGATCGTCAACGATCGCGGTGAGGACTGCGCTCCCGGTGAGGTCGGCGAGCTTCTCGTCAAGGGCGACGGTGTCATGATCGAGTATTACAAGGATGAAAAGGCGTCTGCCGCCGTGCTTTCCGACGGCTGGCTCTATACAGGCGATATGGCGCAGACCGACGAGGACGGCTTTATCTACCTCGTTGACCGCAAGAAGGACGTCATCATCACGGGCGGTGAAAACCTCTATCCCGTGGAGATCGAAAACTTCATCCGCCGCCACAATGCCGTCAAGGACGTTGCGGTGATCGGTCTTGCCGACGCGCGTCTCGGCGAAATTGCCGCCGCCATCATTGAGGTCAAGGAGGGCTTCACGCTGACCGAAGAGGAGATCAACCGCTTCTCGATGGGCATGCCCCGTTACAAGCGCCCCCGCAAGATCATTTTTGCCGAGATCCCGAGAAATCCCACCGGCAAGATCGAAAAGCCCAAGCTCAGAAAAATGTATGCCGCCGAGTCCCTCGTCGCCAAGCAGAACGAGATCAAGGTGGAAGAATAAAAAATACCGCTATATACAGCAAAAACCCCGACAGCGCCGAGCAAACATGCTCGGCGCTGTCAGGTTTTTGAGGATTTATACCTTCTTTTCGTACTGAAGGCGATAGAGGTTATAATATCTGCCTTTTTTCTCAAGAAGCTCCTCGTGTGTGCCGCGCTCCTTGATCACGCCGTGAGAGAGAACGAAGATCTTGTCTGCGTGGCGGATGGTCGAAAGGCGGTGGGCAACCATGAGGGTCGTGCCGATATTCATCATCTTTTCAAGAGAATCCTGGATCAGGACCTCGGTTTCGGTGTCGATATTGGCGGTGGCTTCGTCGAGGATCATGATGGCGGGCTTATGCACAACGGTGCGCGCGAAGGAGAGCAGCTGTCTTTCACCTGCCGAGAAATTGTTGCCGCGCTCACGCACCTCCTCGTCAAGTCCCTTCGGCAGTTTCTGAATAAAGCGGTCGGCGTTCACGTAGCGGCAGGCGTCATTGACCTCGCTGTCGCTGACATTCTCAAGTCCCATCAGAATATTGGAGCGGACGGTACCTGAGAACAGGAAGACATCCTGGAGCATCTGTCCGGACTGCTTTCGAAGAGAGGAGACCTTGATCTTTCTGATGTCAATGCCGTCGATGGTGATCGTACCCTTCTGAATATCGTAATTTCTGACGATCAGCGAGAGAATGGTGGTCTTGCCGCTGCCCGTCGAGCCGACGAAGGCGGCAGTCTCGCCAGCTTCGATCTTAAAGGAGACGTCCTTCAGGACCCATTCCTCGCCAACGTAGGCAAACCACACGTTTTTAAATTCGATCTCGCCCTTGACTGAGGTAAGCTCAATGGCATCCTCTTCGTCGACGACGTCGGGCTTGATATCGAAGATCGTGAAGATCTTTTCCGCCGAGGCAAAGGCGGACTGCAGGAAATTGAAGCTTTCGGCAAGGGTCTGGATGGGATTGAAGAATTTCGAGATGAACATATAGAAGGAAACGACGGTCGATGCCTTGATGGTCTGTCCCAAAAACTCGCTTTCGGTGATATATCCTCTGCCGCCGAGATAGAGCAGGCAGAGTACCGAGGAGATATAGAGCATATAGACCATCGGACGGAAGATACCGAAGACGAAGATCTGCTCTTTTTTCGAACGGGAGAGGCGGTGATTCTTTTGATCGAATTCCTTCTTTTTGGCATTTTCACGGTTGAAGATCTGAATGATCTTCATGCCCGAAAGATGCTCGGACAGATAGGTGTTGATGTCCGTCGTGCCGTCCTTGACCTTGCGGTAAGCCTTGCGCGAGAATTTACGGAAGATCACGGTAAAGAGGGCAACGAAGGGAACGAAGGACAGCACCATCAGTGTCAATTCATAATTGAGAAGGAGCATTGCGGTGAGAACACCGATGATGACGAAGATGTTTTTGACGAGGTTCACGAGAATGTTGGTGAACATCATCGAAATGGCGTTGGTATCGTTGGTCACACGGGTGACGAGCTTGCCCACGGGAATGTGGTGAAGCTGGCTGTGTGAGAGGGTCTCGATATGTGCGAAGAGATCCATGCGGATCGCGGAAATGATGCGCTGACCGACCTTTTGCAGAACGATCGACTGAATATAGGTGGAGATCAGCGATACCGCGAGGATACTGCCGTAGATCGCCACGTAAGTAAGCAGGGTGGACATGGCGAAATCCTCGGCGATGATCTCTTCAATATGACCGATGAGAAGGGGAGAGGCGATATCGTAAGCGATCGAGAAGAGCATCATCACAAGGACGAAGATGAATTTCGGGATATGGGGCTTGGCGTAAACGAGAAGGCGGCGGGTGATCACGGAGTCCTTCATGTTACGGTCAAAGCCGAGAGCTTGCTTTTTGTCCTTGATCGACAGATAGGCGATGATGAAGACGATCGAGAAGAAGCCGACCACACCGCCCACAACGAGAAGGGGATAGAATTCACGCATTGCCGTCACCTCCGTCATCCTCAAGCTTCTGAAGCTCGACCGTCATGCGGTAAGCCTCGCAGGTTGCGTACAGTTCATCATGGGTGCCGATGGCAACGAGTCTGCCCTCGTCCATGAAGAGGATCTTGTCCATATTTGCCACGGTCGACACACGGTGCGCGATGAGGATCGTGGTCTTGCCCCGACGAAGCGCTCTGAGATTCTCAAGGATCGCTTTTTCGGTTCTGACGTCAACGGCGGAGACCGAGTCGTCAAGGATCAGAATGGGCGCGTTTTTCATGAGGGCGCGCGCGATCGAGATGCGTTGCTTCTGACCGCCCGAGACCGTTACGCCGCGCTCACCGAGTACGGTGTCATAGCCGTCGGTGAAGGTCTTGATGTTTTCGTCGATATCGGCAAGGACGGCGGCGGCGATCACCTCGTCCTTGGAGGCGCTGTCGGTGGAAAAGGCAATGTTGTTTGCTACGGTGTCGCTGAAGAGGAAATTGTCCTGGGGAACGTAGGCGGCGCTGTCGCGCAGGGTCTTGATCGGGATGCGGTTGACGTCCTTGCCGTCAACGAAGAGTGTGCCGTCGGGGACGTTATAGGTGCGCAGGATCAGATCGACCAGCGTGGTCTTGCCCGCGCCCGTGCGTCCGATGATGCCGACGTTCTCTCCCGCCCTGACGGTGAAGGAAATATCGTGCAGCACTTCGTTTTCACTCGAGGGATAGGTAAAGGAGAGGTGCGAAAACTCGATATCGCCGCGGATGGGAGCGATCTCTTCGACGTTCACGTCCTTCACGTCGATATCGGCATCAAGAAGCGCGGTGATGCGCTTCAGCGAGGCTTTGCCGCGGGAGCGCATCTCGATCAGCTCGGAGATCGCCATGACGGGCCAGATGATTGCCGTGAAATAGCCGATGAATTCGACAAGCTGTCCTGCGTTGAAGGTCTTCAGATACACAAGATAACCGCCGTAGCCGAGAATGATACAGATGACGCTTTCCACGAAGAGCGTGACCGAAATACGGAGCAGGGTGGATGCTTTGGTATAGTTGACGTTGGCGGTTTCGTTATCGCGGTTGAGCTTCTTGAAATTGGCAAGCTCGACGGCTTCCTTGACGAATGCCTTGACAACGGCAAGTCCCGAGAAGGATTCCTGAGAGAAATCCGAAAGCGAGGAAAAGGCTTCCTGGCGGATCTCCCATTTCTTTGACATGTATTTGCCCACGATCAGAACGGCGGTCAGCATGAAGACCATGGGAATGAGCGAAAGCAGGGTGAGAAGAAGGTTCATTCTTGCCATTTCGATGATGGCAAGCGAGCCGAGAAACAGGGCGTCGGAGAAGGTCATGACACCCATGCCGAAGCAGTCTTGTACGGTTTCAAGGTCATTGGTGAAAAGCGACATCATATTGCCGACCTTGTTGATCTGATAATATTCCTGCGAGAGGTCCTTGCAGTGATCGAACATTCTGCCGCGCAGATCGGTTTCGACGGCAATACCCGCACCGAAAAAGCAGATACGCCACAAAAACCGTCCCACCACGAGAGAGAGAATGACGAAGATCAGGGGAAAACAGATCTCGTCGAGCAGAAAATCCATCGTAAAGGGTACGCTCTCGCCGTTTATGATATTTTCACCGTAGGTGATGCCGTTGACGACCGTGCGGTAGAGCTTGGGAACGACAAGCTGCATGTAGTCAACAAGCACAAGCGCGAGAACGCCCAGAAGAAGGCGTGGCAGATGGCGCAGATAGTAGCGATTGATATGTTTGCCGAATAACACGGCGCTCACCTCTCTTTCAAACGTGCATACAGAATTATTATAGCACCGCGCACACGGTTTTGCAAGAGAAAAGCGGAATTTTTACAAAAATCGCCGTCATTTTACGGGTTTTCGCACGCGGGATCTTTTCAAAATTCATTACGATCATACCTGCCGTTTTTCGTGCGCGAAAAACGGATCGGAAATATTTACATTTCATTCATAATTTCGACACAAAAATCCCACACAAGAAATTTATAATAGTAAGGTTGACAAATCATCCCAAATACAACAGAAAGGACGTATGCTATGTTCAAACGACTTCTCGGCTGTGTGAGAGAATATAAGAAACCGACGATCGTGACGCTTGTTTTCATTGTGCTGGAAGCGATCATCGAGGTCTTTATTCCCAAGGTGACAGCCGATCTCATTAACGCGATCGAAGACGGCGTGGCGACGCAGGACATGCTCTTGACACGAGGCATTCTGCTTGTCGTCATGGCGATCGCCTCTCTTTCCTGCGGCGGTATTGCCGGCTATGCCTGTGCCAAGGCATCGGCGGGCTTTGCGAAAAACCTCCGTCACGATCTTTTTGAAAAGATCCAGGGCTTTTCCTTTGAAAACATGGACCATTTTTCCACGACCTCTCTCGTCACCAGAATGACGACCGACGTCGCGAACGTACAGATGTCCTTTATGATGCTCATCCGCACGGCGATCCGTTCCCCTCTGATGCTGATCTTTTCGATCATCATGGCATTCTGGAACGGCGGCTCGCTGGCGCTCACCTTCGTGGTGGTCATTCCCGTACTGGTCGCGGGACTTCTTACTGTGGCACGCTTCGCCATGCCCTCCTTCCGCCGTGTTTTCAAGAAATACGATAAGCTTAACGAGTCGATCGAAGAAAACGTACGCGGTATGCGTGTGGTCAAGGGCTTTTCCCGTGAGGAGCATGAAAAAGAGAAATTCGGCGCCGCCGCCGAGAACATCCGCCGCGATTTCGTGAAAGCGGAGCGTATTGTGGCGCTGAACGGTCCTCTGATGAATCTCTGCATGTATTTCAACATGATCTTTATTCTCTTTTTCGCCTCCAAGTTCATCATTACCGGCACGGGTCCCGACATCGGTGTCGGTCAGATCCAGATGATGCTGAATTACGGCATGCAGGTTCTGATGAGTCTGATGATGCTTTCGATGATCTACGTGATGCTGACGATGTCGGCGGAATCCATGCACCGTATTGATGAGGTCCTGACCGAGAAGAGCGCTCTGACCTCCCCCGAAAACGCTTTATATGAAGTACGGGACGGCTCGATCGATTTTAACGGCGTTTCCTTCAAATATTCCGCCGCGGCAGAACGCTACGCGCTTGAAAACGTCGATCTTCATATCCGCAGCGGCATGACTGTCGGTATTCTCGGCGGTACGGGCTCCAGTAAGACCACCTTAGTACAGCTCATCCCCCGTCTCTACGACGCGACCGAGGGCGAGGTATTAGTGGGCGGCGTCAACGTCAGAGAATACGATCTTGACACCCTCCGTCACGCGGTGGCAATGGTTCTGCAAAAGAACCTTCTGTTCTCGGGTACGATCAAGGAAAATCTCCGTTGGGGCAACGAAAACGCGACCGACGAGGAATTGATCGAGGCTTGTAAGCTTGCCGAGGCGCACGATTTCATCACAAGCTTCCCCGACGGCTACGATACCAGGATCGAGCAGGGCGGCACGAACGTGTCGGGCGGTCAGAAGCAGAGGCTTTGTATTGCGCGCGCGCTTCTCGCAAGACCGAAGATCCTGATCCTCGACGACTCGACCTCGGCGGTCGATACCAAGACCGACGCCTTCATTCGCCGCGGCTTCAAGGAATTCATTCCCGAAACCACCAAGATCATCATTGCCCAGCGTGTGGCATCGGTCGAGGATGCCGATCTCATTCTGGTGCTGGAAAACGGCAGGATCGCGGCGCGCGGCACACACAGTGAGCTGTACGCGACGAGCGAGATCTACCGTGAGGTATACGATTCGCAGAAGAAGGGGGGAGAGAACAGTGACGAAGCCTGACATGAAAAAACGTCCCAAAATGAACTTTAACTGCCTCGGCAGAGTGCTGAAATTCCTCTTCAAGGCATACCCCGTTCTCGTTCCGCTTGAGCTTTTCTGCATTCTCTTTTCCGCCGCCATTTCGGCAATGCCCGCCATTTTCGTGCAGAAGGTGGTGGAGGGCATCTCCCATGCCGTCGAGACCTCCCAGAGCTGGGAGGAGGCAGCGGCGGGGATCCTGCCGAACATTCTGACGCTCGGCATACTCTATCTTCTGGCGCTGATCTCGACAACGGTCTTCAATCAGCTCGGCGCGTATATCACGCAGGGCTTCCTCTGTAAGCTTCGCCGCAAAATGTTTGACGGTATGCAGGATCTTCCGATCCGCTATTTCGATACCCACAAGCACGGCGATATCATGTCCTACTACACCAACGATATCGACACCCTGCGTCAGCTGGTGTCTCAGTCGATCCCCTCGCTGCTTTCGTCGGTTGCCATTGCCTCCACGGTGCTTGGCATCATGCTGTATTTCAGCGTATGGATGACCCTCGTCATTCTCGCGGGCGTTGTGGTGATGGTCATCGTTTCGAAAAAGATCGGCGGCGGCTCGGCGAAATATTTTATGCGCCAGCAGATCGCCATCGGTAAGACCGAGGGCTTCGTGCAGGAAATGATGAACGGTCAGAAGGTCGTCAAGGTCTTCTGCCACGAGGATGCCGCCAAGGCGGATTTCGACGCCATCAATACCGCTCTTTGCGAGGACAGTACACGCGCGCATGCCTACGCCAACCTGCTTGGCCCGATCATTATGAACATCGGTAATATCATTTACGTGATCACGGCGATCATCGGCGGCTTTTTCGTTCTGAAGGAGGGCTTTCCGAACCTTGCCATCGGCAATTTTCCCACCTTTGAGGTGTCGATGCTCATCCCCTTTCTGTCGATGACCAAGCAGTTTACGGGTCAGGTCAATACCTTCTCTCAGCAGATCAACTCGATCGTCATGGGTCTTGCGGGCGCATCCCGTATCTTCTCGCTGATGGATGAGGAGAAGGAAGCCGATGAGGGCTACGTGACGCTTGTCAACGTGGTCGAGGATGAAAACGGCGTGATGACCGAAACCGATGCGCACACGCACACCTGGGCTTGGAAGCATCCCCACTCGGACGGCAGTCTGACCTATACGAAGCTTGAGGGCGATGTTCGTCTCTTTGACGTGGACTTCGGTTACGAAAAGGGCAAGGACGTTTTGCACAACGTTTCGGTCTATGCCAAGCCCGGTCAGAAGGTCGCCTTCGTAGGCGCCACGGGCGCGGGCAAGACCACGATCACCAATCTTCTGAACCGTTTTTACGATATCGCCGACGGCAAGATCCGTTACGACGGTATCAATATCAACAAGATCAAAAAAGACGATCTCCGCCGCTCGCTCGGTATCGTTTTGCAGGAGACCAACCTCTTTACGGGTACGGTCATGGACAATATCCGCTACGGCAGACTGGACGCGAGTGATGAGGACTGCATTGCCGCCGCCAAGCTTGCGGGGGCTGACGATTTCATTTCCCGACTGCCCGACGGCTATTTTACCGAGCTTTCGAACAACGGCGCCAATCTGTCGCAGGGTCAAAGACAGCTGATCGCCATTGCGCGCGCCGCCGTTGCCGATCCCCCCGTTATGATCCTCGACGAGGCGACAAGCTCGATCGATACCCGTACCGAGGCGATCGTACAGCGCGGCATGGATAAGCTGATGGAGGGCAGAACGGTATTCGTGATCGCGCACCGTCTTTCCACCGTCATGAATTCCGACGTGATCATGGTGCTTGACCAC
>JAFVYN010000137.1 GCA_017508605.1 Clostridia bacterium | reverse complement strand
GGTGTCATTCACGATCTCCTGAGCATCCCTTGAATCACCGAGAATACGCTCGGCAATATACTGACAGTATACGCCGTATTTCTGATCGGTCTCTATGATCGCCCTTTCCTCTCTCTGACAATACAGCCCAATGATCTCACGGTCCTCCACAGCCTCACATCCTTTCCCAAGCACTCAGTCCTTCACCTTAATAAACAGAAAACGCGCCGTCAATATGACACGCATATAACAATTTTATAGCCCATGCCGCCTTTTTTGCGCTCCGCCTCACCCATCCTACTATATTTACTTGATGTATTCTATACAAGATTTTTCACTGTATGCGCGGGACAAAAACACCCTCGGCTGATTTGCCGAGGGTGTTGGTGTTATTCAATCGTTATCATATACTGATGTACAGCACTTTCGCCGACTTCCAGCGTATTCATCCATTCTTTCTCAGAAAGATCGCCGTCAAAGCCAACATGATCGCATCTTCCGTACCAAGGCTCAACGCAAACAAAGGGACAGCCTTCCTTATACGGCGACCAGATACCGACAACAGGCGCATCAAATGTCACCTCAACAAAGGGATCGCCTCCATCATCGCAAAGCGCCACGGAATGTACCTGCCCATTTTCAAAAACAAGCGCGTCATTCTTGAAAAGATCCTTTTCGATATGAATCATGCGGTTGGGCTGAATATGAAGAGCGTTCTTAACACCAACCTCTTCGTCAGCATAGCGTCCGCTGATCGTCGTCAGCGTGTGCGGCATCTTATCCAGCATGATCAGACAGTCCTCACGCTCAACGGTTTCGGGAAGATTGAAAGCGGGGTGCGCACCGATCGCATAATACATCACACCGTCGGTCTTATTTTCGACCGTCCACTTTATGTGAAGTTCATTGTTGAAAAGACTGTACTCTACGGTAAGTGCAAAATCGAAAGGATAGATCTCCCGGGTCTCGTCATCGGATTCCAGCACAAACGAGATCTTAGAGCCCTCTTTTTCTACAAAGGTAAACTCCCGATCACGGGCAAAACCGTGTTGGGGCATATGATACTCCTTACCGTTGAAACGGTAGGTATCATTGACCTCCGCACCGACAAAGGGGAATAAAATCGGCGAACGGCGTCCCCAGAATTCGGGATCGCCCTGCCACAAATACTCTATACCGTCAGAGCTTTTAATACTCTGTAATTCCGCACCGTGGTCAGAAACCGTGACCACCAAACAATTGTTAGATATGGTATGTAATGCCATAATTAACTCCAAGTTCAAGTAAGATACGCTATTTCGAAACTGCCGCATCGAATAGCAGAAAAAAACAACACTTTTTGATAGTATAGCATAAAATTCGACAAAATACAAGTGTTTTTCTCAATTTTAGAATACTGTTTACAGCAAAAACCCGTATTTTTCTCGTTATTTTACACAGTTTTTACGATTCTCAGCAATCGCGTAAAGATTCAGATCCCATGCGGGAACGTATGGAAACCGTCTCAAGTAAAAGCGATACTGACAGTCAAGACTGTCAAGAAACAGAATCAGCGAAAACAGATCTTCATTTCTGTGATACACCGAAACCAAAAGATCGGGACGGTGCGCGCGAATTGCCGAAAGCGATCCGACAAGCGCCTCGTATTCACTGCCCTCCACGTCGTATTTGATGTAATCCACGCATCGGTCACCGAGAATCGAATCCAGCGTCCTCACCGCCACACTTCCCTTACCTTCACCGGCTCGCGCATTACGGTTTCCGCTTTGGCTGAATGCCATCTCACCGTTATGGGAATACGCGGCACAGTGATGACACTCCACAAAACGAAGTTCCTCGCTCTCCACAAATGCCGAAAGCTTTTTAAAATTCCGTCTGTCGGGTTCAAGAGATACGATTGATCTGACCTTGGGAAACTTCTTCAAAAATTCACGGACGCTGTCTCCGTTATATGCCCCGAGATCGGCGCACCTTTCATAACGGTCTACGTTCAGAACCTTCTCAAACACCTCGTCATATGAAGACGTTGCCTGCTTCAGATAACAAAGCTTGCCTGTCAATTTATATGCAAGGATTGCGTCAAAGATTTCTCTTGACTCCTCGTCAGCAAGAAGCATGCGCGCCTTTTCAAAGCTTTCCTTGTGTTCTTCATAAAACACAGAGTCGAATACCGCCCCCCCCACAACGGGAACATCCGGTGCGTAAACCTCAAATTCCGCATCCAATTCATACATACGTGCCATGACGTCAGGTAAAGAACTGGCAAACGCAATAAGGATCACAAAATTTGAAAAAGCTTCACGGATCTCAGAGAACTTCATGACACGAAGCCCGCGAAAGCTCTGTCCTCTGACAAAATCATCCGAGGCAAAATACGCCGCAACCGAAAGACCGCGTCTTTCAAGCTCGTCCGCGATCTTATCTGCACCGTTTCCCATGCCGTAGATCACGATATCCTTGCGGCAGCCCTCAAGATATGTCCAAAGATCCGTCATAACTGAAATAACCTCTTGGCATTGCCGTATAAAATGGCTTCTCTCTCGCTCTCGCCAAACCCTTCACGGTTAAAAAGCTCAAGATACTGCCCGATCTTCATAACGGGAAAATCCGTGCCGAACATAACACGGTCTGTGCCGCAGGCGAGTGTGATCTTTCGCGCCGTTTCGGGTGTCATAGCCCACAAAGCGCTCGAATTGTCATACCAGACCATTGGATTGCCGTAAAGGTATGCCGCCGCCTCATCCCACGCCTTATAGCCGCCGAGATGCGATGCGATCACCTTGAGCTTAGGAAAACGGCGAAGTAGTGCCGCCAGTTTTTTCGGCTCGGAGTAACGGTATTCCTCTCGGTCATCGCCCATATGAAAATTGATGATAAGTCGTCCTTCAGCAGCCTCGCAAATGCGGAACATACGGGGATCGAGCAGGTCGAATCGCTGAATATCGGGATGGATCTTGATTCCGCAAAGTCCGAGAGAGATCGCACGGTCCAGCTCTTTCTCCACATCATCATACTCCTGATGCATCGCCGCAAATCCGACCGCTTCGAACCCCTCTTCCCTTGCCGCCATAACACGGGACGCAATATAATCATTGATACTGCCGACCTGGTGTGCCGTTGTCGCTACCGAGAACAAAAGAAAACCCGTGGTCTTGTTCTCGCGGCATTCTTCAAGATACCCTTGATACGTGCCCTTACCGGGAACGTCGAAATTGTAAAATTTACCGAGCGCCACACGCGCGCGATCGGCGATGGCATCGGGATAGACGTGAACGTGAGAGTCAAAGATCTTTTCGTTCACGGTCACTCACTTCCTTTCATGGGAAACACTCTTGCTTTTAAAGAAGCATTTTCTTATTCAGTATCGCTTCCGTAAAACTCCTGATATACCGCACCGATCACGGCATTCATGTCACGTTCGTCAACACTGAAAATGATATTGAACTCACTGGAGCCCTGGTCGATCGTACGTACGTTGACACCGCTTTCAGCTACCGCCTTGAAAACTCTTGCAGCGGTTCCGATCCGATTGACCATGCCTCTGCCCACTACCGCGATCAAGGCAAGCCCCTCCTCCAGCTGAATGCTGTCAGGCTCAACCACACGGCAGATCTCGTTGATGACACGGTCGCGCTTAGGCGCCAACGCTTCGGTAGCGGCGATAACGCCGACCGAGTCGATACCCGAAGGCAAGTGTTCAAAAGAAATACCGTGGTTTTCAAATACGTGAAGCACACGGCGGCCAAAACCGACCTGCGTGTTCATCATGTCCTTTTCGATGGTCAGAACCGAAAATCCGCGCTTTCCCGCAATGCCCGTGATCGGACCTGCCGCCGTATTCTTGTCAGCATGCGCGAGGATCATCGTTCCGGGATCCTCGGGGCGATTGGTATTGCGGATGTTGATCGGAATGCCTGCCATTCTGACAGGAAAGATCGCGTCTTCATGAAGCACGTTAGCACCACGATACGAAAGCTCGCGAAGCTCGTGATAGGTGATCACATCGATGGTCTTGGGATTCTTGACAATACGGGGGTCAGCCACAAGAAAGCCCGAAACGTCGGTCCAGTTTTCATAAATGTCCGCGTCCACCGCTCTTGCTACAACCGAACCTGAAATATCACTGCCGCCTCGCGAGAAGGTCTTGACCGTTCCGTTCGGGCGTGCGCCGTAAAATCCGGGCACAACTGCGTGTGTGTGAAGCTTCAGCACCGTTGACATGACCTTCTGCGTTTTGAAGGCGTCGAGATTTCCCTCACCGTCAAAAAACAAAACGTCCGCAGCGTCAATAAAATCAAATCCAAGCGCGTTCGCAAGCACGATACCGTTGAGATATTCTCCGCGGCTCGC
>JAFVYN010000016.1 GCA_017508605.1 Clostridia bacterium | reverse complement strand
TCGCCGTAATATTCTTCCTCGGCCTGACGCCGTGCCCGAACGGCATCGTTAAAATCGGCATAAGAGCCAAAATTCATCAGCTTGCCCTTGAATTTCAGCCGAGCACGCCAGCGGCCCGTCCGTCTGTCGAAATACACTCCGCGCACTCCGCTTGAATTTGTGGCTATGGGTCGATCCGTCCTTATTCGGCTGATCTGCGTGCCGCCAACGTAGCCCGCGTTTTCGCGCATCCGCTCGGCGGCATGCTTCTCGGCACAGGCTTCGCACATACATTCGGTGCCGCCCATCAGCTTATCTGTGGGGCGGTATACGTACTCGCCGCAATCGCAAAGGCATTTCCAAAGATAGGTCCTGCGCTTGCCGCGGGAGGAGGTCAGCTCTGTCCTTTCAAGCACGGTCAGCCTGCCGACGCGCTTGCCCGTCAGATCCCTCTGCCGCGTACATCCGCAGCTTTTCGAATGCCCGTTCAGAAGATTCGCACCGAGAATATTCTTCTCCGCGCCGCAATCACAGCGGCAGAGCCAGAGCCGCTTGCCGTGTTTGTCGCTCCCCGCGGGCGCGATGACGGTCAACATTCCGAAGCGCTCGCCGACGAGACTGTTTTTGTCAGCTTTCACAGTCTGCAAGGCTCCCCTCCGTAGTGTCGGACACCGCAGGCTCACGGTCGAGATACTTAACCGTGCGATTGCACTCATACCACGCCCACGTTGACACGGCCAAAAGAACGAGGCAAAGGACTATACTTAGTATGCCGACGGTGATCCTCTTCAGGAATTCCTCGTCGGTCAGCTTTTCTTTTCCGATATTTTTACAGAGATCCATATTTGCCTCCTTTCTTGTCAGAGCTGTCAAAACGCGCGATAGCTCACGCTCTTTGACAAGCCCCCCAACCGCCGTGGCGGTTGGGGGAAAAATACTATAAGCGGCATTTGCAAAGCTGAAATAACAAAGATGTCGTAAAAAGACAAGCAAGGTGATTCTTTTATACTTTTACCGTCGCACACCGCTAATAGATTTTTCAAAAATCAGCTATTGATTAGCCTTTCGGGCGTATACGCCATTGCGTTCTCCAAAAAATGAATAAATGAACGTATTCATAAAAACGCGCGATAGCTCACACCCTTTGATAGCCCCCTATCCCTCACAGGAGTGGATATGGCAGACTAATATTAAAACTATTTGAGATTACTTTTCACCAAAGCCGAATTACTCAGCAAAGGTGTTTTCGGCATCGTCAAAGGAAACTGTATACGAACCGCTGTGAGCCTGGATGGAAGCAACGTCGTCAAGAACCGCACCGGTTGCAAAGGTATTGCCCTTTACAACAACGGGCGTGCTACTCTGATATCTTCCGAGGTAGATCATCTTGCCAAGCACATCGCTTTCGAAGGTATTGCCTTCAATAACAAAGCTACCGTATCCGGAGTAATAAGTGTAAATGTCATAGTAACCACCTGTTGTTTTGAAGGTACAGCCCTTTACGGTGATATTACCGGACTGTCCGCTACCACGACCCTGATCAGCAAATGCAATTGCGACTCCACCGTCAGCAAATTCGCCCGCGAAGGTGCAGTTTTCAATCAGAATACCACGTGTACCCTTGCCGTTCTTATTGGCATCGCCGCTAATGATATTAGCATACTGCTTTGCATTTCCTTTACCGTCATAAGAGACCTTGGCACCGGCAGCATCGAATTCGATATTCTTCAGAGCTATGTCATCTGCACCGTTCAGGTTGATGCAATCCACCACGGTTCCATTGGTGCCTTCAAGAGTGATACCGCTCTTCATATTGATGGTGGTATGGAATTTGTTGGCTGCCAGATAGATAGTTGTTCCGGGAGCAGCTGCATCAATCTCTGCCTGAATGGTATCGGGTGTCGCGGGCTGGAAATCGGTTACGTTGATCACTTCGTTTGTGCCAACGGTTGCATTGTAGACACGTGCCGCAACAGCACCCGTGCGAACTTCGGTCGCATCGCCGTCTGCAGGTACAGATGCGTTACTTGTGAGTCGAACGTCCTTAACAGTATTACCTTCAACAGTCTCATTCTGAGACTGACCGAGAAGACCGCCTACGTTGTAAGCACCAGTCACGGTTACGTTTTCAACGAGGTTGCCGGTAACAGTTGCAGCATTAGGATCACCGACAGAGTAGCCAACCAGACCGCCAACGGTCTTGTCGTTACCGGTAACGGTAGAATTCTTGATAGAGCAGTTAACGAAGCTTGAACCCTTACCGCAGATACCGCCTACGTACTTACCGCCGACTACGGTAGCGTTTTCAACGTGAACGTTGGTCATAGAACCGTTGCCCGAAACAGCACCGACGGTCTGAGCCGTAGGAGCGTTAACGGAAATGTTCTTAACAGTCAGGTCGTTGATTGCCTTAGCGCCGTTGATGAAGAGACCATCCTGACCGTCCTTCAGAACAACGTTGGTAATGGTGTGGCCGTTACCGTAAAAATCATTCCAGAAGGAAATATCAACGGAATCCATAGGAACGTTGTTCATATCAAGATCTGCTGCGAGCTTGATATCCCACGTCCAATGATAGTAGTAGTCAGTACCCTTACCGCCTACGTTTTCACGATAGCTACCTACGTTGGTGCCCTGACCGTTGGAATAAAGAGATACCCATTCCTTGGCGAGCTTGCTCAGGTAAACAAGATCCTCGGGGCTGTTGACGGTGATGGTACCGGTCTGAGATCCGCCGCCGGGAACAATCTCAAGAGTGGTCTTGTCAAGAGAAGCGGGGATAATACCGATCCAAGTAGCGGCGTTGTCATACATTTCGTCAAAGCTGTCGCCCTCATATGTCATCTGAGTTGCGAGGATCTGAATGTCGAAGGCTCCGCCGAGGGTGAGTCCCTGATAGTCGTTGCCTGCGCTCTCCTGCATCTTGAGAGCAAATCCGACATACTCAACGCCACCGTTGCCGTTAGCATCATTCTTGGAGTGAAGAACGCCGCTGACAACCTCGTTGATGGAGTTGATAAACTCTCTTGCGGTGCCAACCTTTTCCCACTCACTGCCGAGCTCGCGGCTTGTGGGATAGGTAATCTCGGTTGCACTCTTGCAAACGTATACGTCGATAACGTCGGCAAGAATGGAGAGCTCATTCTCTGCAGTGAAGGTTGCGGCCCACTTGAAAGAGAGAGAACCTTCATTTTCAATCTTGATCATCTTAACATCTACGTAACCGGGCTCCCAGTTATTATAGTTGAAGATGGGATCTTTGGACTCCTTGATGGAGTTCCATGCCTGTTTTTCAGCATCGTACAACTCAACGTCAAGCTTGAGTGTACCCGACTGAATGATGTTACCTGCGCTGGTCACGCTGTCGGTGAACCATGCGAAGGTGGTACCAACGAGCATCGAGAAGCAGAGCAGCAGAGAAAGTGCGCTGAATATCAATGCCTTCTTGGTAGTGTTCTTGTTAGTCATTTTGTCTTTTCCTCCTTATTAGATTTTTGGGACTAACCTATGTATAGCGGAATTTCCGCAGTACAACAAAATGTATATTATGTTGTAAAAAAGATCGGCCGAGGCGGTAGATCCCGCCGTGGCCGATCCGGATATTTAAAAATTGGCGCAAAAACAAAGCCTTTTTATACTCTTTTTTGAAAAAAGGTCCAAAAAGGCTCTTTTGTCGTTCTCAAATGCAAAAAAATTCAATACTTTTTCAAAAAAGATATTGCAATCTGGAGATAGTTGTGATATAATGTGATATGTATATCCATTGTGTAAATCATGTGTTACAACATAATATACATTTTGTTGCAAACAGGTTTTTCCGTTTGCTTTTTTTATATTATCAAATGCATATTTTCCATACGGCGGCGGTGTTCCTCGCCCGTGGTGATTATATATATGCGCGTGGTGTTTATGCTGCTGTGTCCGAGGATATCCGCCAGCTTGGCTATATCCTTTTCAAGGCCGTAAAAGGTGCGCGCGAAGAGATGTCGCAGGTTGTGGGGGAATACCTTCTCGGGGGCAACGCCCGCTCGGCGGCACAGAGACTTCATCTCGCGCCATATATTCGATCTGTCAACGGGCTTGCCGCCGCGGGTGACGAATACGGGGCCGCGGGCTATTCCCTGCTCCGCCGCATATCCGATAAGCTTCTTTTGCAGGGCGCGGACGATAAAAATCCTTCTGGTCTTGCCCTTGCAGGAAACGGTGGCCTCGCCGCGTCGTGCCGCCTCCACCGTTATAAACGCAAGCTCGCTGACACGTATTCCCGTGCCGCAGATGGTCTGAACCACAAGCGAGAGCCGCTTGCCTCTTCCCTGCTCCGCCGCGCGGACGAGCCGTCCGTATTCCTCCCGCGTCAGCTCCCGTCCCGCGTCGCGATACGCGCTTTTCTGCAATCTGAACTGCCGCACGCAGAGCTCGTCCCGTCGGCAAAATATGAAATACGAGTTCAGCGCCGCCAGCATTGAATTCGCGCTTGTGACGGCGTACCTCTGCGCCAAATATTCCTTGTATTCCATCACGTCGGATTTTCCGATCCTCCGCCCCGCCGCAAAATCAAGAAATCCCCTTACGTCGCGCAGATATTTTTGCAGAGTGGCGGGGCTTTTCTCTCGCTCGCGCAAATACTCGGCAAAGCGTTTCAAGCTGCTTTTTTCGGTCAATATCACAAAGATCCTTCCTTTCATAGATATTACCTATATTTTATCACATTGCGGCGGAACACATTCACTCTCGCGTATATTGGGCGCGTTGCGTGGGATAATATTACTGTAATCTTTTCAACGAAATTGGAGACAAATATGAAAAAACCTTATATTTCGCGGTGCTGCGCGAGAGAAATACTTGATTCGCGAGGCAATCCCACCGTGGAGGCCACCGTCTTTCTGTCAGACGGCACCGTTGGCGTTGCCGCCGTTCCCTCGGGGGCGTCCACCGGCATTTTTGAGGCTCACGAGAAGCGCGACGGCGACCCCGACCGCTATGGCGGAAAAGGCGTTCTTGAGGCCGTTTGCAACGTGGGGCGTATAATTTCCCCCGCCATTGCGGGCATCTGCGCCGCCGAGCAGGCCGAGCTTGACCGTGTGCTCATCGAGCTCGACGGCAGTAGCAACAAATCGAATCTCGGCGCAAACGCCATCCTTCCCGTGTCTATTGCCGCCGCCCGCGCCGCCGCCAATTTTTACGGCGTGCCCGTTTACCGCTACCTCGGCGGCGCGGACAGCTACCGTCTGCCCGTTCCCATGATGAATATTCTGAACGGCGGCGCACACGTGGCCAACAACGTGGAGATCCAGGAATTTATGATCCTCCCCGTCGGCGTTGACAGCTTTGCCGAGGCTCTGCGCGCGGGGGCTGAGATCTACCACGCCCTCGGCGGTATTCTCAAGGAGAAGCGGCTGACCTCCACCGTTGGCGACGAGGGCGGATTTGCCCCCGAT
>JAFVYN010000136.1 GCA_017508605.1 Clostridia bacterium | reverse complement strand
CCTTCACTGGCATAATGCTGTGCTGAAATTCAATAACCGTACGGTCAATCATAACATCAGCACGATGCCTAGTATCTCCCAGCGACAGTTTTACTTCCTGATTCTCTTTGGGAAACAATGATTGCCATTCATTGTGCCAAGGCGATATATCATAGCTATGGCTACGCTCCCAAGTGTCAGAACACAAACGGTTTTTTTGGTGAGCGAAATGGTGCTGTCGAATCTCTCCCTTTTTGGTAGTCAGAGGCGCACCGCAATAGGGACAATAATACGCTTGATTGCTATGCGTTTCATCAATGTGGACCCGATTGTCATTGTAATCTATGGCAAAAAGCATTCGTTATACCTCGTCAAAGTAGAATAAGTCTTCGAATTTGCAATGAAGCGCAATACATAATAATGCTGCGAGATATGCAGTAGGACAAAACTGTCCGGTTTCAATCGAACTTATTGTATTTTTGGATGAACCGACCATTTCGGCAAGCTGGGTTTGAGTCAGACCATTTTTTTGTCTATATTCTTTTAGCTTGTTTTTTAATTTGAGATGTGAATTCATTGTGCTATCACCTGCGAGATAAAAATTAAAAATGAAATTACAAATATAATTGTTTCAATGCCTCCAATAATGATCAGGTGAACTTTTTTGTTTCGAAATCCTTCATAAAGCGCTTGAACACATGCCGCGGTCATTGCGACTACAATTAAGCTCACATTAAAAGAGCCTTTCGCTAAATATTCAATGACAAATATAATGATACCTACAACGATGGCAATTGCGGAACTGAGAAGGTTGCTTCTGACGGATTCTTTCTTCTCATATTCGTGTCCTTTGCGTTTATTGTTTCTGGCGGCTTCTAAGATTCTATTATCTTCCATAAGTATCCCTTTCCAAGTTTTGTTGTACCTTATTCTACCATTCCAAGTTTTATTTGTCAATAGAAATTCCAAATTTTATTGGAATTTTTGTAAAAAAGTCGGAAAACAGCGCCGGTCTGGTGTTAAGGATGAAGTTAGTATTGTGATTATAGTTTTGTTTTTTGACGAAATGATGGCATATTAATCTGACTTTGAGACAATAGACCAACCTTTACTTTTGTTCGGAAAAAGTAGTGCAAAATAGAAAAGAGAGTAAATGAATATGCACCTCAAAAGTTAGACACTTTTGGGGTGCATATCAAAACTGTTTCGGTTTCTTTTTTTTAGTTATCCACCGTGAAGGTGACGGCGGTGCCGGGGGAGAGGGTGAGAGGGGGATCGAAGGTGAGCGTTGTTACGTCACCGTAGGTTGTGGCGGCGGGGAGGGGCGAGTGGAGGGTTTTGGTCTTGGGGAGGGTGAGAGACTTCAGTGCCAGAATGCCGTCATAGGCTGTCAGGGTACAGCTATGCGCTTCAAAGCGTACCGAGAGAAGTGCCTCGCTTGTCACAAGCGGGAAGGTGTGGCTTTGCCACTCGCTTTTGGGGGTGAGGATGAGGGCATCCTCCGATTTTCGGAATCGGATGCCGCCGAGGGCGGTGAGGACGAGCCAGGAGGAGAGCGGTCTCGTATAACGGAAGCCGCATTCCCAATGATTGAAGAACGCGCCGAAGGCACGCTGATTGTCGTGCATGGTTTCGAGCATTTCGCGGGCGGTCTCCCATTCGCCAATCAGCTCAAGCGCCGCTACGGTCAGATAGCCGATGCCCGTCCACTGCGCCTGTGCCTGACAGTTCTGATAGGTGTAGACTGTGGGGCGCGCGTCCTTCGGGAAGGTCGCGTTGACAAGTCCAAGCCCTTCCTTATAATTATGCCCGACGATATAGCGAAGCACCGAGGCGAAGCGCTCGTCGGAGAGGTTGCCCTCGCCGAGGGTGAGACGCAGAAAGATCTCGCCGTCGAGCTGATCGGTCATGAGCGCCCGATCGCACCGACCGTCATCGGTGACCCAAAGATCGTAATAATTGCCGTTAAACAGCTTATTTTCCAGCGAAAGAAGACCGTTTTGAAGGGTCTTTTGCCACATATCCTTGTGGACGGTATCCCCGACCGCGTCGGCGAGACGGATCGCCATTCGGAGAGCCGACAGCCAGAGGATCGCGATATACGAGGGCGTTCCCTCGAAATGCCAGGCGTCATAGGTGTTATAGGCGGTGGCATAGTCGGGCAGTCCGTCGCCGTTTGTATCGAGGGCGGCAGTCGACTGAAGGGCATTGACCACGGTCTGCCAAAGGGCTTTGAGGGTATCCCCGTCGCCGCTGACAAGATAATCTCTGCCAACGAGGAGAACAAACTGCGGATTCATATCGACACGGTGGAAGCCGTCATCCACCGAATTGAGATCCGGTGTGAAGAAATGGGGCATTCTGCCGTCTTCACGCTGAAAGCGTGCGGTATGCAGCATCACCGAGCGCTCGATATCGGGAAACAGCACCGCCAGGCTGTGCGAGGCGTGATAGAGGATATCGGTGGTATTGAAGCCGCAGTATCCGAGTCCCTCCCACAAACCGAAGTCTCCGTTTTTGAGATACCACGAATCCTTGACTAAGGTGGACAGGTGGCTTGCGTAGGCGTCGGGGTAGGCGGTGGGCAGGGGGGTATGATACAGAAGATCGGAAAATGCCGATGCCTTACTGAAGACCTTGTTTTCGTGGGCGAGCGTGATCACCTCAGAGGCGTTTTGTGCGAGGGTCTCGTAAAAATGCCCGAGCCGATCGCCTGTTTTTCCGTAGTGGTTGGGAAAATACCATGCGAAGGTGAAGGTAACGGCGGCACTCTCTTTGGGCGCGAGGGTCAGCGTTTTGCAGAGCGCCGAGCCGCCGAAGGGTTTTTCGCGGCGCTTGAAATCCCGCAGCTGTCTTTGGCAGACGGCGAGAAAATCGCGCTTATCCTCGTCGGTCGCAAGGTAATCGGGATAGACCTCCCGAAGGCGCTTCAGAAGATTTTCGGCAAAGGGGTGCTTACGAAGGCGCTTGCACTGTTCGTCAAGATCGCCTTCCTCAAAGAAGTCATCGGGCAGAGCCGTGCCGGGTGCGGTGGATGGCAGGGTGCCGTTTTCGTAAAAGGGAAACAAAAACGATTCCTGCGTGATGCCGTGACGGGAATGCGAGACGTATTCGTCAAGATAGAGGGTATACTCCCCACCGATATAGCTCGTTTCTCCCTCGCCCGCTGCCGAAAGCGCAAGTGAGCCTGTGTTGGGGGCGGTATCCTCATAGGGTGTGATCTCAATTACGGTGCCGTAACCGTTTTCCTTTACCTGATAGGTTTCTCCTTTTGGGTTTGCAAAATCGGTCTTGAGCTTGGCAAGAAGGCTTACCTGTATGGGCTTTTCCGTGGGATTTTCGAGGGTAAAGGCAGCAGAGAAGACGGGAAGTGAGGATAAAGCGGAATTATGGGGTACGAAGGGAGCGATGAAATCCGCCTTCGCCTTTACGGGAAGGGCTTCGTCGATATAGGTCAGCATTCCCTTGGGATAGCGAAAATCGGCTCGGACCGTGTCAATGGGCTTGACGAAGGGGAACATGCGATAGGTGAATTCCTCGGGGCGAGCCGACTGCGACAGCTTTCGCAGTGTGACGGTATTGCCGTCATCCGTACGGAGATAGAAGGAAAGCGCACCGGTATACCCTTCGCCGTCATCCACCTTGGCGTCAAAAGAGCAGCTTGACCAGCGCTCGGTATTATAGATCTGCCATTCGTGCAGATCCCCGTCGGGAAACAGCTCCACCGATCCCGTACCGAGACCGCCGAGCGCAAGTCCCGAGCGCTCTGTGATATAGGAATAGAACTTAGCCATAAGCCACCTCACGTGTGATATTACCTCATTCTACCACAAAGCGTATCGGTTTGCAAGCGGAAAATCTTTCCATTCGTCCGTTTCTCGATATCCAATGCCGTATTTTCCCGTTTTTTCAGAAAAAAAGGGGAGATTTTCAAATATCGCTTGCTTTTATAGGGAAGTTGTGGTACACTATATCGGGTATTTGATCCCATTGATATGACAAAGGAGAGACTTTTTTATGAAACACACGATGAAGCAAGGTCTTGCGCTGTTTCTGGTGCTGATGATCGCGGTATCCTGTCTTCCGGTTTTCTCGCTGAACGCGGGCAATAACACGGTAGACTACGTTTACAGCGGTTCGTACATTTACAACTGGGGCGAGCGCGAGGAAGAAGCGACCTTCCTGTCGCCCAATGCCTTGAAATTCTATACGGGTAGCAACACCTATGATGTGCTTTCCGAGATCGAGGGCGGTACAAGCACCTCGACTGCGCCGAAGAGCGCACTCTACAGCGCTTTGCAGAAGCTGATGAAGGATAAGCACAGAAAGATCACAAGCTATCAGGAGACACGCCCCCTCTATCAGTATACCGACTGTGAAAACAGCGGCGGCAAGATCTCATCCTTCTATTCGGGCGATCCGATCGGTCCTGCGTGGGACAGCGGATCGACCTGGAACCGCGAACATACCTGGCCCAACAGTAAGGGTCTTGGCGGCTCGGATGAAAACGATATTATGATGCTCCGTCCCACCGCGACGAGTGAAAACGGCTCGCGCGGCAACAGGGCATACGGACAGAGCGGCGGTTACTATTTCCCCAATACCGAATCGAACGGCGCGCATGACGTACGCGGCGACGTCGCGAGAATCTTTCTTTACGTTTACGTTCGCTGGGGCAACGTAGACGGTAACGGTCAGTACAGCACTTGGGGTTCGAACGGCGTTATCGAAAGCCTTGACGTCCTTCTCACCTGGATGGAAGAGGATCCGGTCGATACCTGGGAGCTTGGCAGAAACGACTCGGTCGAGTCGATCACCGGCACGCGCAACGTATTCGTTGACTATCCCGAATTTGCGTTCCTGCTCTTCGGTGAAGAGATCCCCGCTGACATGACTACGCCCTCGGGTGAGGCAAAGAACGGCTCTTCGACGCCCGATCCCGATCCTACCCCCGATCCCGATCCGACTCCCGATACCGAGCAAAAGCCCGATCCCAACCCCGATCCGACTCCCGATACCGAGCAGCCTCTTGACAAGACCCTGACCAGCGAGACCATTTCGGCATTTATGCAGGTCAGAACCGAGAATAAGAAGCAGGATCTCCGCGTGATCTTCGTTTGCGACCGCGAGGTGCTGTATACCTTTGAAAAGCTGATCGTTACGGTGGAATTCACCCTGAAGGACGGCGGCAGAAAGACCTATAACGGTACGCTTGGCATCGGCTCGCAGGATTTCACACTCTTTGAGACCATCACTGCCGACGGCGATACCTTCCGCGCCGCGGAGGGCTGTCTGCTCTTCGGCAGAGCCATTGTGGACATTCCCGAAGGCGATGCCGTCAGCGCTATCGTTACCCTGAAGGATAAAAACGGCAACGCCCTTCTTTCGGGCAGCGTCCCCTTCGCGGAGCAGTAACAAAAGCCCTGCGGCAAAAGAGAGCATTTTGCTGATCGCTACAACATGGGCTAAGCCCAAACTCTTATATAACCAAAAGAGCAAGAGTACAAGGAGAAGATCCTTGTATTCTTGCTCTGGTTGTTTTTATAGCGGAATTGATGCTGACGCATCATGAATTGGCTTTGCCATGATTTCTCGTCGGCGTGTTGCCTCCTCCATGAATGGAATGACAAACAATGTGTCGTAAGGCACAATTCATGCCGTCGCAAGGTTAATTCATCGCGTGTTCTCCGAATGGAGAACACGCACATTATATCGGGGGTCTCAGAGAGGTGCAGTTATGGAAGGCATAGCTGTGGAGATCGGTTACGGTATCGGGCGGGATGATCCGTCGGGCGCAGGTGTTCTTCAGTGCATAGCAACCAATCGCCGTGACAGGCGGTGATCATCGGATCAGATACGCGCCAAGAGGTCACGGAAGCACTTGACGGCATAGTCGAAGGCTTCTCTGCCGTTTTGGAAGGTCTTGCTGCCGATGATACGGTCGGCATCCTCACCCGAAAGGGCGGAAAGACCCGTGAAGGCGTGGAGGTGCGGCTCCAAGGTGGCTACCTTGCCGCCGCGCGCGATATAATCGGCGGTGATCGTCTCAAGATTACCGATACCGTAGCCCGCGGGAACGACCGTGCCGTCGGCAAGGGCGTCCTTGACGTGCAGATAATGAACGGTATCCTTGAGCAGATCCCATGCCTTGGCGGTATCCACACCGCACTGTACGAAGTTGGCGGGGTCGAAGACACTCTTCATGCCCTTGACGGCGCTGACGACCTCAAGGCATTTTTCGGCGGTGTCGCCGTAGATCCCCTTTTCGTTTTCATGGCAGAGCAGAATGCCGTATTCATTCGCCTTCTCTGAAAAACGGCAAAGGCGCGAAAGAACCTCTTCGTTTGCCTGTTCGCCGAGGGCGGCGGCATCGAAAAAGCTGAACATACGGATGCACTGTGCCTCCATGATGCGCGCGATCTTGAGCGTATGCTCAAGACGGGCAAGCTCGTTTTCGAAGGGATCGGTCAGTCTGACCTTGCCGATGGGCGAGCCGATGCTGTAGACTGCGATGCCGCCCGCCTTCAGTCTTTGGAAGGCGTCCTTGGCTTCGTCGAGGGTCAGCGAGGAAACATTTTTGCCGTCTACCCCGCGCACCTCGATATAGGGGATCTCGTTTTCCTGTAAAGCCGTGATCTGCTCGCTGAGAGCGGAGGAGGCTTCGTCCGCAAATGCGGAAAGTGTCAATGTTTTCATGTCCAGTTTACCTGCCAGCGGGGAAGATGCTCTTCGGATTTCTTTTCGCTTCCCGATGAGGGCTTTTCTTCTTCGCTGTTCCTTTTCTCTTGATGGATCTGATCAAACAACCGCTCGTCAAGGGGCAGGGTCACGGGAGCGCCCGTCCATGCCGAAAGATAGGCGGCGTTGGTCAGTGTGATCTGATTCAGTCCCTCTCTGCCGTCGGCAAGAAGGGGTGTGCCGTCGAGGATCGCGTTTGTGACGTTTTCGATGATACCGCAGTGAGCGGATTCACGGGTGTCGGCAAGCTCTTCGTATTCATACGGGATACTTGCCATGCCGACGTCGGAGGAGAAGCGCACCTCCTCCTCGGAGGCGAGAAGGCGCCAGTATTTCAGCTTGCCCTCTTCGAGAACGAGCTTGCCGCGATCTCCCACGATCTCAAGGCGGTTCGTTCCGGGAAACTCGCCCGTGGTGGTGATGAACTGCATCGAAGCGCCGTCCTCATATTCGCCGTAGATCGAGGCATAATCCTCGACGGTGATATGATGATACAGCCCTTCACGGCATACGGCACGGACGGTCTTCGGCATGCCGAAGATCCACTGCGCGATGTCGAGGTTGTGGGGTGCCTGATTCATCAGAACGCCGCCACCCTCACCGCGCCAGGTGGCACGCCAGGAGCCGGAATCGTAATAGCTCTGGGTACGGTACCAGTTGGTGATGATCCAGGTGAGGCGTTTTCTTTTTCCGATGCCGCCCGCAAGGACGATCTCCCTTGCCCGTGTGAAGAGGCGGTTGGTGCGCTGGTTGAACATGATACCGAAGACGGTACTGTGGCGATCAGCCTCCTCGTTCATGCGTCTGACCTCGCTCGCAAGGACGCCCGCGGGCTTTTCGGTGAGTACATGAAGACCCGCCCGCATCGCTTCGATCGCGACGGTGGGATGGAGCATATGCGGAACGGCGATGATGACGGCATCGATCGTGCCTGAGGCGAAAAGCTCATGATAGTCGAGATATCCGGGGATCTTGTAGGTGTTGACTGTTCGGGCAAGGACGGTTTCGTCACAGTCACAGACCGCGCCGAGTGTGGCGCGCGGAATCTTGCCTTCGTAAAGGTTGCGTGTGTGCATACTGCCGATGTTACCGATGCCCACCACGCCGAAGCGAACCGTTTTCACGGGATATCCTCCTTGGAGAGAGTAGTTTTCTTTATTATACATTGTTTTTTGAATAAAGTAAAGTGTTTTCATGGGAAAAAGAATTGCAAATTTCCTCAAACTGTGCTATACTGTCAAAAATATAAGGTCGGGAGGCAACTATGGAACAGGATATTCTGAAGCACCGTATGTCGGATCTTTCACGCGAGGCGGAAAACGGCTATTATACCTATTCTCATTTTCTGACCCTTGCCGAGCAGGGTGATCTTGATGCTCTTCGGCGCGAGGGCGCGGTGGGATCGTATCAGCTGGAGGGCGGATTTGAGGGTGCGGAGCGAAGACTTGCGGTCTTCGGCAATCCCGAAGCAATGGGCTATCCCGCCGGGCGGGAGGGCGTATTTCTGAAGATCGCGCCCGTCGATATGAAATTTGCCGACAGTCTTACTCACCGCGATCTTCTCGGCAGTCTGATGGCGCTGGGGATCAAACGGGAATGCCTTGGGGATATTTTGGTTCACGAGAATATCGGCTATCTGTACGCGCTGTCCCGGATCGCGCCCTATCTTACCGAGGCGCTGACCAAGGTAAAAAGAACGCCCGTCAGTGTGACGGTGATCGATATGCCCCCGACGGCGGCGGTGGCGCTTCCCGAGATCACATCCCTTACCGTGGCAAGCGAGCGGCTTGACAGTCTTGTTGCCGCCGTTTACCGCCTCTCCCGATCGGAGGCGCTCTCGCTTTGCGAAAAAGGGCTTGTCGCCATTGACGGCAGGGTGACGGAGAAGGCGTCATCGACGGTCGGCGAGGGCAAAACGGTATCGGTCAGGGGCTACGGACGGTTTCGTTACGAGGGGGTTCTCGGGGACACCCGCAAGGGAAAGATCCGTGTTTCTCTCAGGATCTTCTGATTCTTCATCTCCCTTGTCAATAATACACAAAAAATATTTTTTTACCCTTGACAAAAAGGATAGATTGTGATAACATTAATAATAAGATAATAGAAAGAGTAGGAGTATCTCTATGGACCAGACCAAGACCGTAAACAAGAAACCGACGCCGCCCTTCGTTGAGAAGACCAAGGCTCACGTGGGCAAGTTTAAATATTACTATTTGTACGGTGCGTTCGTCATCCTTCTTGCGATCCTCGCAGCCGTCAGCTTCATTATCGACTCGAACATTGCCGATCTTGAAAGCGCAAGAGATCCCTTCAACAGCAAGGGTCAGGCTTGGAATTACGAGCCTCTTTACAATTATATCGGTACATATGAAGCCAAATATCAGCAGTACCTCATCGAGTACGAAGCCTGGATCAACGGGCTTGGCAAGGAACCCAAAGCCATTGTGTATTCGGGCAACGCGCCGATGGATGACCGCATCATTGAAGCCATCAAGAACCGCGCTGAAGGTAAGGCTACCGCACGCGATGAATATTGGCTGACCGACGGTATTGACATGATGAACTCGCTTTCCATCAAGTTCTACAATGCCAAGCAGGTCGGATTCTTCTCTCTGTTTCAGTCTCTTGTTCTGATCGGTGCCAGCATTGCTATGCTGATCATCATTGCCAAGAGCTACGGTCAGTATAACACGGGCTTTTCGCCCTTCTTCGGCAGCAATCCCGTTTGGTTCGGCATCGGTCTTGCGTCGCTGATCCTCGCGCTTCCCGCCGCGATCTATTCGCTCTTTGTGGAGGTCTATACCTGGCCCACCATTCTCTTTATCGCGTTTGCTTTCGCACAGACGACGCTCGTTGCCTTCGGTCAGTTCGCTCTTCGTAAGCAGGGCGCGTCGAAGCTCCTCCGTCTGATCATCCCCACCGCGGGTTCTTACGTATTCTCCCTCGTTTATCTCCTCGTTGCCATGGGTAACGGCACGGGCAAGGGTACGGTCGGCGCACTGGCAATGCTCTTCTGTGAGCCTCTTGTTTACGTCATCCTCTTCCTCGCTCCCCTCTTTATCAACATGGCTTATCTTTCGACGGGTACCTTTATGTCGGCATTTTTGCCCTACTGCGTTGTCGGTATTACGCTCTCCATCTTCCCGAGCGCGATTCTGACGATGTCCACCCTTCTGTACCCCACGGTATTCTTCATCATCGGTATCGTAGCCCTTCTCGGCGGCGCGATCGCTCTTGGCGTGCTTCTCACTCTGAAGTATCTTAAGGGTGTTCCGATCCCCGCTGACCTTGTCTGCGAAATGTATGAAGAAGGCGCGCCCGAGATCACGACTCCCGAAGCCGTTCTTGCCGCTAAGAAGGAAAAGAAGGAAAAGAAGGTGGAAAAGAAGGCGAAGAAGAACGATTTCGCGTTCCTCGACGAGCCCGAAACCACCGACGAAACCACCAATACCCCCGTATAAGGTCAACTTCTGTCAGTAAAAGGACAGAGAACGTAATGCGTGTTATCCTTAACGGAGAATATGAAAATACCGCTAAGTGCGAGCATCGCATTTGACTAGTCAAACGCAAATGGGCTAAGCCCAAACCCTTATAACAACAAAAAAGAGATAACAAATCGGTTCGTAGCCGAAATGTTATCTCTTTTTCT
>JAFVYN010000135.1 GCA_017508605.1 Clostridia bacterium | reverse complement strand
TTTTCATATTAATATTCTCCTTATAGTATTATTAATATTATTATATCATTTAATAGCATTTTTGTCAATAGGATACAAATATTTTATAATATATTTTTTTAATTTGACATTTTTCACAAAAATATGATTCTCCTCTTGCACAAGGTACGAGTGCATGCTATAATTAAGAATAATTTAAAACAGTCCCCCAAAAAAAGAAAAGAGGTCTCCTATGATCCGCATTGGTATATACGGCTACGGCAATCTCGGCCGTGGCATTGAAGCCGCCATCCGTCAGAATCCCGACACCGAGCTTGTCGCTGTCTTCACCCGCCGCGATCCCGCAAGCGTCAGGATCGCTACCGACGGTGTCACCGTCGCGCATGCCGACACCGTCAAGGACTATATCGGCAAGATCGACGTCATGGTGCTGTGCGGCGGCTCGGCAACCGATCTGCCCACGCAGACACCCACACTCAATGAATATTTCAATGTCATCGACAGCTTTGACACCCACGCGAAGATCCCCGAGCATTTCAAATCCGTCGACAGCGTTTCGAAAAAAGCCGGCACAACGGCACTCATTTCAGCAGGCTGGGATCCCGGCATGTTCTCGCTGAACCGCCTGTACGCCTCCGCGATCCTGCCCGACGGCAAGGATTACACCTTCTGGGGCAAGGGCGTCAGCCAGGGGCATTCCGATGCCATCCGCCGTATCGAGGGCGTTCTTGACGCAAGACAGTACACCATTCCCGTCGAGGAAGCGCTTGCCGCCGTCCGCTCGGGTGTTTCTCCCACCCTCACCACACGGGAAAAGCACACCCGCGAATGCTTCGTTGTCGCCGAAGAGGGTGCCGATCTTGAGAGGATCGAACGAGAGATCAAGACGATGCCCAATTATTTTGCCGATTACGATACCACCGTTCACTTCATCTCAATGGAAGAGCTGAAGCGTGACCACAGCGGCATTCCCCACGGCGGATTCGTCATCCGCTCGGGCAAGACGGGGCTTTCCGCCGAGCATACCCACGTCATCGAATACTCCTTAAAGCTGGATTCCAATCCCGAATTCACCGCCTCGGTCATCCTCGCCTACGCCCGCGCCGTATACCGCATGCATGAAAAGAGACTCACCGGTTGCTATACCGTCTTTGACGTTCCCCCCGCTTATCTCTCGCCGAAGCCCTATACCGAGCTGATCGCGACCATGCTGTAAAGCGGAAAATACCAAAATAAAAGAGCAAGAACACAAGGAAACGATCCTTTGGTTCTTGCTCTTTTTGATTCAAAAATCAGCAAAATGCTATTTTTGACAACCTGCAGTTGCCAAAATGACAACTGCAGGTTGCGGATTCAGTTACTGCATAACAGCCGTGGGCGTGTTAGCTGCGTATTCAGCAGGAACACCGGTTACGACCCAACCGAAGATCACAGTGCCTTCAGCGGCAGTGTAAAGATCGGTGTAGCCTTCGCCGTTTGCCTTAACGGAGGTATATACCGTAGAAGCGGCTTCGGTGATGGACTTTTCAGTCGTGCCATCGGTGAAGGTCATCTTCACGTTGATCGCGGTCTGCTCCATGACCCAATCGGTGTTGGCGACACAAATGATACGGTAATCCGTCGTGCCGTTTTCACCGGCTCTGGTCTGATAATAGAAGGCATAGTCGCCCTCGGTGGGAGCGGAAAGCTCGGAAAGAATGGTCTTACCGCTGATCGTGCATTCTTCGATCTTGGTCTTTTCGGAGGTCTCAGCAACGAAATCGTATACCGAGGCTGCCTTGAAGGTCACATCGGTAACGGCGCCGTTTCTGACAACGGTATCGTCAGAGGAGGTGGCGCGGCCGACAAGACCTGCTGCCTTATTGGTAGCTTCGATGTAGGTATTTTCAACCTTGCAGTCAATGACGTGACCGTCACCGATACCCCAGCAGATCTCTGCTACGATACCGCCTGCTACCATCGCGTTACCGAGGAGCTTCGAGTTCTTGACCGTAATGCCCGTGAGGTTACCGCGGTCAGCCTTAGCGGCTACAAAGCCGGCGTAAGCGTTATTGTTTTCAGCGTTAACGGTGAACGTGCAGTTATCGAAAACGATGTTCTTGACTCTGCCGTTGGCATTGTTATTCGCAATGTCGGTCACGAACATACCGGTGTTCGAAATCGAGCCGGTTGCCGTGTAAGACAGATTCGAGATCGTATGACCCTGACCGTCAAAAGTACCGATAAAACGTCCGAGAGGAGTCCAGGTCTTGCCCGACATATCGATGTCAGCGGTAAGAACAACGGTCTTGCCTCTGGTAATGCTGTTGTTGGTCTTGTTCAGCTCATTGAAGAGCGCTACGATATCAATCAGCTGATCAGCAGTCGCGATCTCCGAATAGATCGGAACGATCGAAGAGGTATCTTCCTTGGTTGCGTACAGACCGCCGTCAAATTCATAGCCGCCAAAGCCCTGATTCAGCGATACCGCAACAAGGTTCGTGCCCTGTACGAGATAATCAGCCGCGTCAAAACCGAGCTTGTAAGTCTGGTAGCCGTCGTTCCAGCCGCCGTCAAAGAACACACGCTTGCCATTGATATAGATGTTGATGTTGTCATCGTAACGGAGGGTTGCCATCAGTGCCCAACCGGCAAACTGATCGACGTTTTCGACCTCAAAGGTCTTGGTCAACCAAAGATATTTGTTGTTGACGGGATCGTCAGCCGTTGCCCATTCATCGGACATGGGAGCGGTGCCGTTTGCCCAGTCAGACGATACCGCAGCGTCGGTATTCCAGCCTGCAGGAGCTTCGGTCACGGTATTGCCCTCGCCCGAGGTCATGTACTTCCACTCGCTGCCGTTTCCGAAGAAGTTGACAGTGGTGATCTCAGGTGCCTTTTCCATGGGCTTGGTGGTCAGCGCGAGACCGCTCGATGCCATCGACTGCTCTTCGCCGTTGACCTTGATACGGGATTCAACAGCATTGCCGCCGTTGATCTCAAGATATGCTACGTGGATGGGATAGGACTTACCTGCTTCAAGCGTTACGACGGTATCAGAATAGGTCACGTTCTGGTTGTTCCACATCTGTCTTGCCCAGAATTCATAAACTCTGACCCAGTTGCCGTCGATCTCGATCTCGACCATCAGGCAGTTATCGACCTTAGCCGTACCGAACTGATAGGTACCGTCAACAGCGGGGGTGATATAACCGGTATAATCAATGAGAGAGTCCTCATAGCGGAAGCCGAGGTAACTAAGCGAACCCGAAACGTCACCGGTCGAGCCCATACCCGCGGTTTCATAGTTCGGGAGAACCACTTCGCCGAGCAGGAGCATATTCGCCATGATATCATTGATGGACTGATCGTACTTGTGGTTGCCTTCCATGTTTGCCTGCGCGTTGTTAGTATCCTGTGCGGGAGAACCGTCGGGCTTAACGCCTACGGGGAAGGAAGAGATACCGTTGATACGGTCGTGGTTGACCGCAAGATTGGTGATATACACCGTTTCATTCAGAGCAAAGGAAAGACCTGCCGTTTCCCAAGTCATGGGATCAGCGCCGTCTTCACTCTTCGAAACGTTGATGTCAAGCGCTTCGCCGCCGCCTGCTTCATAATACCAGATCTGAACGGCAGTTGCCTTGTCTTTTTCAAGGGTAAAGCCGCCCTTGTTGGTAACGAGAGCATACTCGCCCGCGCCGTCAAACCAGTGATTGCGTGCCCAGTATTCAAAGAAAAGCTCGTTATCTTCGAATTCGCCGTTGCCGTTCTGGTCAACGTACATCGCAAAGCCGTTGTCGATCTGACGGGCAACGATGTAATAGGTCGCAGCCTCAGCCGCGGTGATGGTGCCTTCCCACTTGGCGATGTAGCCGTCTCTGCCAAGAGGAGGAGCAAAGCTTGTGAGATTTTCCTTGGTGCTGTAAACCTTCGATGTCAGCATCAGCTGATCGATCGAGGAAGTAAAACGCTGGGTGTCGTTGTAACCGCAGTATTCGCCTTCGCCGGTCGCGGAGCCGATGATATTGTGATATCTCCAGTCATTGTCAAAAGGTTCTGCTGTCGGAAGGGTCGCCAGCTGATATACCTTAGCGTTCAGACCTTTGATATCCTCTTCTTCTTCCGCCGCAAAGGAGAATGCGGGGAGCATGCAAACCAGCATGGAAAGAACGAGAAGGATCGCTAAAAATTTCTTCATGATGTCCTCCAAATATCATTTTCAGAGTTAAAACTCTGTTTTTTTATTGTACCACAAAAGCCAATATCTGTCAAGTATTGATTTAAATTTCACTGTTTTCACCAATTCCAAGAGCATTTTTTGTACATTTTGATCAAACTCCGTCACGCCGAGCGTTTCTTCTTGATCACAAACCATGCCGTGATACCGCCGCCAAGGAGAACGACCGCCGCGACAATGCCGATGATCAGTCCTGTCGGACTGTTTTCGGGATCAGGATCGGGCGTTGTGTCGGGTCCGGGATCGGTCACGGGAGTGCTTGTTGTCGTCGGTGCAATGGGCGTGGAATCGGGAACGGGGGTCGCAACCGTGGTATCGGGAGCAAGAGGCGGTACTGTTTCCGCCGTGGTATCGGCGGGTGTAGTATCGGGCGTTGTGTCGGGTGTAGTATCGGGCGTTGTGTCGGGCGCCTCGGTCACGGGAGGCGCGGGGATCTCACCGACCTCGGTCGATGCCGACAGTACCTCGACACCGTCAAGCACGAACGAGCCGTTCTGTGTCATAGTGGTAAAGGTGATGCCCTCAAGTCCCGTATCGGGATCAAAACGGCCGGGCGAGCCGATATAACTGCCGTCGAAGAAGAGAATGTATTCACCCGAGCGGTTATCGGCAACGATCTCAAACTCATGGAGCGTTCCCTGTGTATAGACCGCGCGGATCTTGGCATCGTTTTTCACAAAGCCCTCTTCCATCGCGAACATCATCGTCGTTCCCTCGGAGCGATTGAGATCGACCTGAATTCTCGCGCGTGACGTCTGCTCCGCCGAGAGCTTGAAGCGAATGCGGGTGATCCCGTCAAGAGGCGTCGAATCCCCGGAAAGCGAAACCGTCAAAGACCCATTCGACGAGCTTCTCTCAAGACGGAGCGCCTTGCCTCCCTCAAGAGCAACCATCGAAGCCGTACCCGAAAGAGAGAAGGCGTCGGGCAGCGTGGAGATCTCAACGGCATCAAAGCTTTCGTTCAACGTTTCGGTATAAAACTCCGAATCCGTACCCGAGAGCTTGATGGCAACGAAGGAATGCGCGGGGAAGGTGTAAGCAAAGCTGCTGCCGCCGAAGGTGGCTTCGCTTTCGGTGATCGTGATATCGTTGGGATGCTCGGGGGTGTTGGTAGCCGCGATATCGTCGGCGTTCAGCGTCTGGATACGCGCCTTACCGCTGACGGTATAGCCCTTCAGATTGATCTTTGCCTGAATATCGTTTTCCTTGTCGGCATTGACCACGAGAAGGTACAGATCTCCCGTCTTCTCATCCACCGAAACGGTGGAGGTCAGCGCCTGATATTCGGCAATATCGCCGACGATGGGATTGTTTTCAATAAAGGATGTGCGGTAGGAATCACCGATATTGTTGCCGATCAGCTTATACGCGAGCGCCGTTGCGCCCTCCACGAACTTGGTGGGATCGTCACCGTAAGGCGCGTACATGCTGTTATACACAAAGTCGGCATTGGGAAGCTTTTCGCCACCTCCAAAGCTGTAGGCGGTATACGCCTGATGGATATGAATGAGAGATTCCGCCTTGGACGAGCCCATATAAGTAAGCGCGAAGGACAACGCGCGAGAGAGAGAACGCGCCTCTTCTCTGCCGTAGTCCGAGCTGTTATCGGAATAAATGAGAGGATTGTCGATCGAGCCGAATTCGGTCACGGCGGCAATGGTATCCTGCCGCTTGGTGCGTTCACGGAGCTGTGCCACGTTGCCGTCGATCGCCCTGACAAGCTTGCCCGCCATCTCGATATAGGCATCGTGCAGATCCTCTGCCGAGGACAGCGAGTTCGAATAGGTAAAATAATTGTGATAGACGATACCGTCGCACTTCACGCCCTCCACAAAATTGAATGCCCAGGGAAGATTCGCAAAGATCTTGATATCGGGATCGACCGCCTTCATCGCGTCGTAATACGCGGTAAAGCCCGCGTGCTTGTGGTGATAATCCACCGTGATCTTCGCGCCCGATGCGGGCTTCATACCCTTCACGCCGTCACCAAAGGTGATCTTGCCGCTCACAGGCTCAAAGGTATAGACCTTATCGCTTGCCGAAACGCCCTCAAAGGAAGCGACCCGTGTCCATTTCTCGCCGTTTACGTAGACCTTATCCGTTCCTTCGACGGCGGGATTATACTGCGTATAAAATTCCTGCGAGGCGGAGCCGTCAGAAACGTTGTCCTTCCACGTACCGTAGCGGCGCGCGATACTGCCTGTCACGGCAACGGTATCGCCCCGCATGTAACGGCGCGCGCGGTCGGTATCACCGAGAGCCGAGGGATAATCAAGCCAATACTGCTGATTGGCGTGATACATTTCGTTTCCGATCTCAAAATACACGACACCGTAAGGCTCGGGATGACCGTTTTCGGCGCGTTTTTTCGCCCAGTCGATACCGCCGTTCTTATTCTCACCGACAACACCGTTCAGATATTCCACGAGGTCGGCAGCGCCCTCAGGTGTCTCGGCGGCTTCGCCGACCATATAGATGACCTCAGCACCGATCGCCTCGGTGTACTGCATATGCTCGTCAAGACCGTAGTAAGGAAAGACCGATTCATAGCTGTTGCCAAGCACCACGTTGCGGCGCTCGGAGATCGGACCAACGGTATCCTTCCACGTGAAAAGATTGGCGATCGTGCCACCGGGATATCGCACCGTGCCGAGCTTTGCGTCTTTCGTCATATCAAGAAACTCGGAATAGACCTCGCCGTTCTCGGTATCGTACATACCGAATCCGCCGTAGGCGTGGCGGTGATTCGAGCCGAGGGTATAAGGACTGACCCTTCCCCGTTCAGTCAGAGCGTCCACCACGATGATCGGCGTATCCCCGTCATCGCCGAAAGTCTGAAATACGGGAAGTGCCGTAAACAAAAGCAGCGCGCAAAGGAAGAGCGCCGTAAATCTGAATGTAAAGGTCCTGCGTTTCATAAACTATCTCCCATCCGATATCATAAACTGTTTCGATCCTTTCTTTCTTTATACCACATTTCTTTCCCTTCGTCAAGCCCGCACCGAAATATTTTCTTCTTTAAACCGAATTTCCTATATTTTTTCAAAAAAAGAAGCAAACGGAAAACCGTTTGCTTCTTTGGGGGAAGTTATGCCTTATTTTTGTCACGAACGCGGCTGAGGAGTTTTTGAGGAAGGGCGATCAGATAATCGACGCCCTGACTGACGCGGCAGAGCTTGAACAGATGCCGTCTTGCGATCGAGAAGAGCGACAAAACGGTATATACCAGCAGCGCCGAGCCGAGAACGGCAAAGAGCATGCCGACGGCGG
>JAFVYN010000134.1 GCA_017508605.1 Clostridia bacterium | reverse complement strand
CCGACCGACTTTCGTCGGTCGGAAGTTTGGCGACTCGAAGGGGACTCGAACCCCTGACCTCCGCCGTGACAGGGCGGCGTTCTAACCAACTGAACTACCGAGCCATAGCACCGCCCCTATTGGGACAATGCGCGCATGGTGGAAACAATAGGGCTCGAACCTATGACCCTCTGCTTGTAAGGCAGATGCTCTCCCAGCTGAGCTATGCTTCCGTAAGTCGCTTTCTATCGGCGACGGATGTTATTATAGCAGATAGAATTTGATTTGTCAATACCTTTTTTGAAATTTTTTTAAAAAAATCAAAGAATTTTTTCGGACCGGGTTTTTTAGCCAAAGCGGGCGAAAAAGGGGCGTAAATCCGGGAAGATCCGACGGTTTTCGGCAAAAAACGGATCTGCCGGGACTCTTCTTCCGAAGAGTCCCGACGGGTCTGTCAGGTGGCGGCGTCCTCCTGCTCCTTTTCCTTGCGGAGCTTTTCGATATCCTCACCGACAAAGGTATAGACACGGTCGCAGAATTGGCAGTTGACTTCGATCTTCTTGTCCTGCACGAGCATATTGTACAGCTCGTAAGGAGAAAGTGTGAGAAGCGCTCTGCCCACTCTTTTTCTCGAGCAGGTACATTTGTAGCTGACGTCGATGGTATCGAAGAGATCGAATTCAATATCCTTCAGGGCGATCTCGGCGATCTCGAGATTGGTCTTGCCCTCGTCAAAGAGCTTGGAGATATTCGAAAGCGCGGCGGCGTTTCTCTCGATCAGCGAAATGGTGTTTTCGTCGGCAAAGGGGAGAAGCTGGATCATCACGCCTCCCGCTGCCTGACATTTCTGATCCTTACCGACCAGCACGCCGAGGGCGACGAGCGAGGGGATCTGCTCACTTTCGGCATAATAGGCGGTGATATCCTCGGCGATCTCACCCGTGGTGATGTTGGTGATGCCGATATAGGGGTCTTTCTCGCCCACGTCCTTGATGACGTGAAGAGGGCCCTTACCGACGGCGCCGCCGACGTCAAGCTTGCCCTTGGCGTTCAAAGGGAGATCGGTGTGGGGATTCTGGATATAGCCTCTGACGTTGCCGAGATAGTCGGAAACGGCGAGGATGTGGCCCGAAGGTCCGTCGCCGCGGAAGTTGACCGACAGCGAATTGCCCTTGTTCTTCAGAGTCGTTCCCATCAGGGAGGTCGCGGTCAGCACTCTGCCGAGCGCGGCGGTCGCGGTGGGAGCGGTACGGTGGATGCGGATCGCCTCGTTGACGATGTCCTTGGAATTGATGACAAGGATCTGCGCCGAGCCGTCCTTGGTCATGCCTCTTAAAATTTCTGCCATGATTGTATACCTCGTTTTACACGTTTTCTTTCTTAATTATATGATATGATTTATATGATGGGACATGCGATCGCTGTCCTACAGCATGCTTTTCAGCTTGAGTCCGATCTTGTATACGTCTCCCGCGCCCATGGTGAGGATGACGTCGCCCTTTCTCATGATCCTGAAAAGCTCTTTTGCGATCTCGTCGAAGTTTTCAACGTATCTTGCCTTCTCCCCGATCGCTCGGCACAGCCCTTCGGAGGATACCCCGAGGGTGTTTTTCTCTCGCGCGGCGAAGATATCGGGCATAAAGATGAGATCCGATAGCGAGAGCGCCTTGACGAAATCGTCAAAGAGATCGTGCGTTCTTGTATAGGTATGCGACTGAAAGACCGTGATCAGCCGCCCTGTTTTTCCGACCAGCGCGCGCGCCCCGGTGAGGGTGGCTCTGATCTCGGAGGGGTGATGGGCATAGTCGTCGGCAAGCAGGATCTCGCCGCGGTACAGCACCTGAAAGCGTCTGTCGGGCGGCTGAAAGCTCACAAGAGCGCCGACGGCATCCGAAAGTGCGATCCCGTTTTCATGCGAAGCGGCGATGGCGGCAAGCGCGTTGGCGATATTGAAGCTGCCGAGCAAGGGGAGTGTGACCTCCCCGAAGGGCTTGCCTCTGACCGTCAGCAAAAAGCGGCTTTCGTTCCCCGACGCGCTGATCTCGCTTGCGAAATAGTCGGCGGCGGGGTCTTGTAAGGAGAAGCGGATAAGCTTTCCCGTGAAGGCATCGGTGGCGGCAAGCGCCGCGGGATCGTCCCCGTTGACCACGCAGATAGCGGCATCCTTCAGCGACAGGCGGAAGGCTTCGATCATTGTTTCAAGGTCGGGATAAAAGTCGGTATGGTCAAGCTCGATATTGTTGATGACGGCGGTGGTGGGATGAAAGTCATGGAAGGATGCCTTATATTCGCACGCCTCGTAGATCATAATGTCCCGACTGCCGATGCGGTAGGCTTCGCCCGAAAGCGTTCTTGACTGCGCCCCGTTCATGACGGTGGGGTCGAGTCCCGACGTGAGGGCGATATGTGAAAGGAGGGTGGTGACGGTGGTCTTGCCGTGTGTTCCCGAAACACCGATGCGGCGCGTGTAGCCAAGCATTACGCCGCCGAGATACTCCGCTCTTGACAGGGTGGGGATCTTAAGCTCTCTTGCGCGCTTCAGCTCGGGTGAATCTTCGCTGACGGCGGCGGTATAGACAACGAGGTCATAGCCGTCGACACTGTCTTCAAAATGCCCGATGACGGTCTGACAGCCTGCCTCCCCGAGTGCCTTGACGGTGGGGGAAAGACTTCTGTCAGAGCCTCCGACACGCCTGCCCTCTCTGAGTGCCATATAGGCAAGTGAGGACATGCTGATGCCTCCGACCCCAACAAAGAAGACCGAGCCTTCGGGAATTTGGCGTGAGGTATTCGTAAGAGATCGCCTCCTTTGGCTTTCATTTTGATGTTACCGTATGGTTGATTTTTTTAAATATGCTAAAAAACTGTGTAAATTCTTAAAAAATCTATAATTTGTTCAAAAAAAAGTTGCAATTTGTTTTGAATCACGATATTTTTATACTATATAATGTCATCTGAAGGTACAATTTCAGACAGGGAGGTTTCCATGAAAATCACCGACATCAAGATCCGCAAGGTGTTCGATGACGAAAGCCCGATGAAAGCTGTTGTCTCGGTTACCTTTGACGGTCAACTTGCCCTGCACGACATTAAGGTAATTTATGCGAAAGATAAGCATTTTATTGTGATGCCGAGCAAAAAGAATCCCGACGGTACATATCGTGATATCGTCCATCCGATCACGGCAGCGTTCAGAGAAGAATTGAATGATGCCGTTCTGGGGGCTTATTTTGAGGCCCTGGAAAACCCGACCGAACCCGCGTCGGTCTGATCGCTTGTCTTGACAGTTTCAGAAAGACTTCGAAGAACCGCTTGTGCGGTTCTTTTTTGTTATACCGGGATCTTCGGGCAGAGCGTATTCAGAGGACAGCTTTCACACACATTGCCCCGTGCCATGCAGTGCTGACGTCCGAGCAGGACGATGCGGTGGCAGAAATCGCTCTGTTCCTCGGGGGCGATCAGGGAAACCAGCGCCCGTTCTACCTGTTCGGGCGCTTTTTTCTCTTTGTCGACGAGTCCGAGTCTTCGTGAGATACGGATGCAGTGGGTATCCGCCACGATGGCGGGCTTATGATAGATATCGCCGAGCAGAAGATTGGCGATCTTTCTGCCCACCCCGGGCAGGGTAAGAAGGGCTTCCATTGTATCGGGAAGCACGCCGGCAAAAACGTCGATCAGCATCCGTGAGGATGCCACGAGATCGCGCGCCTTGGTTTTGTAAAGACCGCAGGAGAAGATGTACTTTCCTACCTCCTCCGCGTCTGCCGTTGCCATGGCTTCGGCATTCGGATAGACCTTGAAGAGTGTTTCACAGACGGTATTCACGCGCGCGTCGGTGCATTGCGCCGACAGTCTGCCCATGACGAGAAGCCGCCAGGGGTCGCCGTCATACCGAAGGGCGCATTCGGCATTCGGATAATAGGTCTTCAGCGCGTCGACGATGGCGGCGGCACGCGAAAGCTTGGCTTTTTTGGATTCCTGTCTTGCCATATCGACCTCACGCCTCGGTTACCGTTTTGTTTTTGGCAAAGCCAAAGAGCGATGTGCCGAATTCTCTTTGGAAGGCTTCTTCCACCGCGGTGAGGGGAAGTCCCACCACGTTGTCAAAGCTGCCGCGGATCTCTCTGACGAAGATGCCCGCCATTTCCTGAATGCCGTATGCCCCCGCTTTGTCATAGGGCTTCTCGGCTTCGATATAATAGCGGATCTCCGCATCGGTGAGCGGGCGGAACACGACCTCGGTCGCAACAGCTTCGGTATAGCATCTGCCGCCGTGAAAGATCGCAAAGCCGGTATAAACGGCGTGGGTATGCCCCGAAAAGCTTTTCAGCATGGAAAAGGCATCGTCAAAGTCAACAGGCTTTCCGTAAACGGTATTGCCCATGGCGACAACGGTGTCGGCGGCGACGATGTAGTCATCATCGCTGTGAAGCGAGAGAACTGCCTCCCCCTTGCGGCGGGCGAGAATTTTAACGTATTCGTCGGGTGTGACGGTCTCGGTCACGGTTTCGTCGGTGTCGGCGCTTTCGGCAAGGTAGCTGACGCCGAGGCGGTCGAACATCTCGCGGCGGCGGGGAGACTGAGAAGCGAGGATCAGCATGCCGCCACCTCACATCCCCGTCGAGCCGAAGCCGCCCTGTCCGCGGGCAGTTTCGTCAAGACTGTCGGTTTCGACAAGCGCCATGGTATAGACCGGCAAAAGCATGAGCTGTGCCACGCGCTCACCGGGAGTGACGGTGTAGCTTTCCTCGGACAGATTGATCGCCGAGAAGAAGATCTCACCGCGGTAATCCGAGTCGATCACGCCGATGCCGTTGACGGCGGTGATGCCCTTTTTGGCAGAGAGACCGCTTCTTGCCGACAGTACGGCGACGGTATTTTTCGGAATCGAGATCGCAATGCCGGTGGGAATGAGCTTTCTCTCACGCGGCGCGAGAGTCAGGGGAGCGTCAAGGCATGCCACAAGATCGATGGCGGCTGCGCCTTCGGTGGCATATTGCGGGATGACGGCGTTTTCACGCATTTTTTTGATGAATACGGTTTCTTTCATAGGATACCTTTCAAACGGTAAAACGGTTATTTGATACGGCGGACGGCTTTTTTGGTCGTCCAGCCCTTCTGATATGCGGTTAAGATCTGAAGTGTTTCCTGCTTACCCTCGATTGTGAAGAGATAGTGATAAGCAAATTCCCCCGCTTTTTCAAGCTCCTTCTGTTTGTCCGCCATATAGATGGGGAGGCTGTTCAGAAGGATATCCCTTCCCCCTTCTCTGAGGATCGGGAAGACCGCCTTGGTGCGGTCGGTGAGGGAGGAATAGCCCACGGGCTTTTCGAGGGTCATCAGGATCTGTCTGCCGTAGACCGTGACGCTCTTTGAAAAGGGAATGTCGCGGATCTGCGGAAGGATCAGCTCGGGCGAGAGCAGAAGATCCGAAAGGATCCCGTCGAATACCTTGGCGGCATAGCTTGACTGGATATTGAGCCGCCAGTCGCCGTGGGGGATCAGTCCCGCTTCCTTGCAGAGGGCGATATGACCGATATTGCCCACAAGTCCGTGCAGAGCGCCGCTCTCACGGGCTTTTTTCAGCTTCGCGAGGACCTCCCCGCGCTCGCTGTCAAAGATCACGGGGGGCAGGACCACGCCGTTTGCCTTCTTTTGGTAGCGGTCAAGGGGCAGATAGACGATGCCGATGCCAAAGGCCTTCGGATCGTCGGGGATCGTGGCGGCATCGTAGAAGCGCGCCGAATTCACTGCCTTCACGGGCTTATTGGAAGGGGTGACCTTCATCGGAGGCAGGAGAGTGTTCGTTCTCTCAAAAAGTTCGATGGGCGCGCGGTGCTTCAGCGCGGGATAGAGGAGCGCTTCGGTCTTTTTGGACTGATATTTATCCTGCTCGGTACGGATGCCGAGCATGGCTTGGGAAACGGTTTGGGTAAAATAGCCGTCGGTAAAGCCCTGACGGGAGAAGACCTCGGCGAGGTATTTCATTTCGCTCTCGGTCGCGTTCCGCCTCTCGTCGATGAGGGCGCGGAAGACTCTTGTGACCTTGCCGACGTAATCGGGGCTTTTCATTCTGCCCTCGATCTTCAGCGAGCTGATCCCCATATCGAGAAGCTCGGTGATGTGGGCGGCAAGCGAGAGATCCTTGAGGCTCAGCGGATATTTACCGTTATACATCATGCGGCAGGGCTGAGCGCATTCGCCGCGGTTTCCGCTTCTGCCTCCGATGAAGGAGGAGAGCAGGCACTGTCCCGACTGCGACACACAAAGAGCGCCGTGAACGAACGCCTCGATCTCAATGGGGGCGTGGCGGCAGACGGTTTCAAGATCCTCTTTCGATAGTTCGCGCGCGACGACGGCACGCTTGAAGCCGAGCGACTGTAAAAAGACAGTAGCATCCACGTTATGCGCCGAGCATTGGGTGGAGGCGTGAAGCTCAAAGTCCGGGAAGGAGCGGCGGATCTCTGAGGCAAGCCCGAGGTCGGCAATGATGAGGGCATCCACCCCCGCGCGGTAAAGAAATTCCACCTGATTCATGGCGTCCTTCATCATGCGGTCGCCGATCAGGGTGTTCATGGTCACGTAGCATCGGACACCGTGGCTGTGACAGTATGCCACCGCCTCCGAAACGCCCTCGCGCGAAAAATTCTTCGCGAGCATTCTGGCGTTGAAGAGCGTCGTGCCGAAATAGACGGCATCCGCGCCGTTATCCACCGCCGCGACAAGCGCTTCCATGGAGCCTGCGGGGGCTAAGAGTTCGATCATCAGAAAGCTCCTTTCACAAAGGGTCATAAAGACGGCAAAAAACGGCAGATCTGCCGAAAAGCCATACTACCCGATTATGGGAATATTGTAACATGTTCGCCGATCCTTGTCAAGTCCTAACGGGAAAATGCCGCGGATCGTCTGTCAGCAAAACACAAGCTTTGCGCCCTCGGGAAAGGAGTTTTCCCGATAGACGGTATTCTGAGAAAGATAGACGGTTTCAAGCGCGATGCAGTCGGAAAAGGCGCGCTCACCGATCGTTTTCACGCTGTCGGGAATCCGGACGCTTTGCAGACAATGACAGCTTTCAAAGGCATTCTCCCCAATCGTTTCAAGACTCTCGGGCAGAATGATCTCCTTCAGCATGAGGCACTGTCGGAAGAGCGAAGGGGGGAGCTGTCTGATCCTTTTCGGCACGCGGACCGTTTGCAGTTGGTAGCAGTAGGCAAATACGCCATCGCCAAGGGACAAAAGGCTCTCGGGCAAATAGATCTTTTCAAGCTTGTCGCAGTTAAAGAAGGCATATTTGCCGACCGTTTCAAGGCCTTCGGGCAGGATGATCTCCTCGATGCCAAAGCAGTTTTCGAATACGCTTTGCCCGATCGTTTTCAGCCCCTTCGGAAAGATAACGGTTTTGAGAGAGGCGTTCTGCGAGAAGGCTCTGAAGTAAATGGCGGTGACAGTGTCGGGGATCGTGACCTTCGGATACGATCCCCGATAGCGGGTCAGCGTACTGTCTTTTATGACAAAAGAGGATCTTTCAAGGCAGGGCTGAAGGATATCGAGCGGTGCGACCTTTTCAAGAACGGTATCCCTTATCGTATCGATGGTGCAGGGAAACCTCACCGCATTTGCGAGAAGGGTCTCGATTTCGTAAGGGAGAGGCTTTTCGGTCAGTATCAGAGCGGCGACGGGCTTTTGATGGATCGCCGCGAGCGAAAGCTCGGCATGACAGCGGCGGTCGGTGAGAAAGGCATCGTTGACGATCGCGAGAACGGCAACGCAGTGCGGTGTGCAGAGGCGGTCGGTGACGATGCTTTCCCAGTAGTTGGGATTGCCGCTATTGTTGGCAAAGACCCGATAGCCGTTTTCGATCAGGGGCGTGCCTGCCGCCATCATGAGGCCGGTGAACCGCAAGGAGATGCTGATAAACAGAAAAGGATCGTGTCCTTGGTAATAGGTCATGGCAGGTGTCCTTTCGTCAGGTCTTCAGGATCAGGGTGTGCTTCGGGAAGGCTTCTTCCTCGATCTCGGTATCGGCGGAGAGCGTTGCGACCGCAAGCGTGTCGCAGCCGAGAAAGGCGCCCCGTTCGATCTGTGTGACGGTGTCGGGAATCGAGACGCTCGTCAGCGAGGTGCATTTCAGACAGAAGGCGTCGGGGATCACGCAAAGACCCCGCGGCAGATGGATGGTCTTCAGCGCCTTGCAGAAGGAAAATACCGCCCGTTCCGGGTGTGTGACGGTTTTGGGTAAAGCGGCGCTGACAAGACTCGGGCAAAGCCAGAAGGCTGCCTCTCCCAAAATTCTGAGAGAGTCGGGAAGGCTTATGCTCTGAAGCTCGGTACACTTAGCGAAGGCGTGGGAGGAGATCTCTTCAAGAGAGGTGGGAAATTCGATCACCTTGAGGAAGTTATTTCCCTTGAAGGCGCCGTATCCGATGACGGTAACGCCCTCGGGAATGACGACGCTTTCAGCAGTGCCGGTGTATTTCAGAAGAACGTCATTGTCAAATTCAAAATCCGGATGGCTGAAGGAAGACCCGTGCGAGAGGGCGGGCTGTAAAAGGGGATGTTTTTTCAGGGCTTTCGCGAGACGGTCGGGCGAGCCTGAAAGGGGCAGGACCGTCGCACCCTCGGTGCAGTGGCGAAAGCGCTCGGGCAGGATCGGGGCGCTGTCGCTCAGAATGAGGATGGGCTTTTTGAAGATGGCGGCAAGGGAAAGCTCGTACAGGCATTCCTCGGATTCTGCGAAGCCATCATCCATGACGGCAATGAGAACACGGCAGTTCTCGGGAACGAGCCTGTGGCTGACGACCTCTTGCCACTCGGAGGTGAAATAATAATCGTTGAAATACACGCGGAAGCCCGTGTTCCGAAGCGCGTCTATGATGGGTGTTGCGCGGGGCGAGTATTTCGGGTAGCTGAGATAACAGTAATCCTGTTTGCCGAGATAGTGGGTCATGGCATCCTCCTCAGAGACTGACGGTTACGGGTGTGACGTGGTCGGGGATGGCGTGCGCGATCCCCTCAAGGGTGGCTTTGTGCAGAATGAGTGTTTTGAGCCTCGGGCAGTTCAGAAAGACGGTGTCGGCGGCGCTTCTGACGGTGGGAGCAAGCAGCATTTCCTCCAGCTGAAGACAGCCGCGAAAGAGATCCTCGGAAAGCGCTTCGATGCCGAAGGGGATCATCACGCGGCGAAGACTTTCGCAGGAAAGACAAGCCCCCTTGCCAAGCGAGGTGATCCCGTTCGGCAGATGGAGAAACAGAAGACTGCGGCAGACCGAAAAGGCGAAATTCCCCACCTCCTCCACCCCGTCGGGCAGGGAGAGTGAGACGAGGGAGAGGCAGTTTGAGAACGCCGCCGTTCCCAGCCGCTTCAGGGTTTCAGGCAGTCGTACCGCCTGAAGGGCTTCACAGCCGTAAAAGGCGAAATTGCCGATCTCCTCAATGCCCTCGGGAACCTCGATAGAGGTAAGAGAGGTGCATTTGGAAAAGGCGTGAAAGCCGATATGAGAAAGGGTTTTTGGCATCTCAACGCTTTTGAGTGCCGTACAGCCCGAAAAGGCAAAGCGCTCGATCTCTTCAAGGGTATCGGGCAGGGTCAGATGGGTGAGGGCGGTATTGCCCCGAAAGGCGCGCTGACCGATCACGCGGATGCCTTCGGGGATTTCGAGGACAGCCTCCTCTCCCGTATAGCAGAGCAGCACACCGTCTTCTACGGTAAAGCTTTCGTTCATGCCGATCCCCCCTGTTTTCAGCTTTCTACATTTACTATAATCTATTATACATGAGCTTTTGTGCTTTGTCAAGAAAAAGAGAAAAGGGAAAAAGAAACCGCCCGTGAATCGGCATGAAACGGTTGACAAGCCCATGCTTTTCGTGTACAATAGGGATATCCGAAACGTGAGAAAGAGAGGACGTATCATGAACGTACAGCTACTGGCACATACGCCGAATCCCGAGGAGGTCATTGCGGCGGCGGCAAAGCTCTGCTATGCCAAGAGCGATATTCAAGGGCTTCTTGACAAGCTGACCCCCGAAAAGACCGAGGCGTTTTTGGAGCATCTGGCTTCGCTCGGCCACGAAAGTCCGATCGAGCATGTTTCCTTCACCTTCGGGATCGAGGGTGTCTCCCGCGCGCTTCTGGCGCAGATCACCCGTCACCGCCTGGCATCCTATTCGGTTCAGAGCCAGCGTTACGTCGAAAAATCGGGCTTTGACTTCGTCATTCCGCCCGAGATCGAGGCAATTCCCGAAGCTCGGGAGCTTTTCCTTCGTGAAATGACGCACGATGCCGAGGTCTATACCGCTCTTCGTGAGCTTCTTGTCAAAAAGCATACCGCAACCTTCCTTGCCGAGGGCATGTCCGAAAAGGACGCTCTCTTCGCGGCGGGCAAAAAGGCAAATGAGGACGCCCGTATGGTGCTTCCCAATGCCTGCGATACCCGTATCATCGTCACGATGAACGCGCGCTCGCTGTATAATTTCTTCCGTCAGCGCTGCTGTAACCGTGCGCAGTGGGAGATCCGCGCGCTTGCTACCGAAATGCTCCGCCTTGTCAAGCCGGTCGCTCCCACGCTCTTCAAAAACGCGGGTCCCGCCTGTGTCAAGGGCGCATGCTCCGAGGGCTCGTATACCTGCGGAGAAGCGAAAGCCATGCGTGAATTCTTCAAAACGCTTACCTGATCGGGTCAAGGAGGATCATTCATGAAAAAGCTTTTCTTTATGACGCTTCTTCTTGCCGCATGTCTTATTTTCGCGGTATCCTGAACGGCACCCGCCGTTACCTCAGCCGACAGCACCGATACGCAGACGGCAGAGAGCAGCACTGAGCAAACACCGATCACCACGGAGGCTGAAATGGGACTTACCTCAAATCAGGCGATCGCCGAGCTGAGAGAGGCGGTATGGAACGAATACGTTTCCTCCCTGCCCGAGAGCCGCGCGACGGAGCTTCAGAAAAACAAGATCACGACCTTCAAGGTCAACGGCAGACAAATGAAGGTGCAAACGCGCGTGATCGGAAAAGCCCCCGCGGGCGGCTATCCGATCTTCATCGTGCTTCACGGCGGCGGCTCCGACCCCACGGGGGAAATGAACGAGTCGCAGTGGAGCGGCATGGCATCCCGTTATGCCAATCTCATCTCCTGCCCCGGGATCTTCGTTTCCTGCCGTGCCATTGAGGACACCTGGAACTGCCATTCGGTGGACGGCTCGTATATGTTCTATGACCGCATCATTGAAAATGCCTCAATCTTTCTGAACGGCAATCCCAACCGCGCCTATATCGTCGGCTATTCGGCGGGCGGCGACGGTGTGTATCAGATCGCGCCCCGCATGGCTGACCGCTTTGCCGCCGCCAACATGACGGCGGGACACCCCAACGGTATCAGCATGGTCAATACCTATAATCTTCCCTTCTATCTGCAGGTCGGGGAGCTTGACACTGCCTACAGCCGCAATACCGTTACAGTCGAGTACGCACAGCTTCTCGATTCGCTGAGTCAGACCTACGGCGGCGGTTATCTCCACGACGTCTTCGTTCACGTCGGCAAGGAGCATGGCGTGGTAGGGGATAACGCCACGGGCAAGCAGACGGTGGTCGACGATACCGCCGCATGGCTCAAGGCGGGCGGCAGAAGCGGAGTCGGCGGCAGTGTCAGTGAAACAACGCATGCCGGCACTCTCATGAGCGCGCACGTCCGTAACCCCCTTCCCGAGCGTGTGGTATGGGATCTCTCCTGCAGAACACCCTCCGCGCGCCGTATCTCTTCCTTCTACTGGCTGTCTGCTCCTCTGTCGGTCAAGAGCGGCATTCTGGATATCTCATATGACAAAGCAACCAATACCGTAACGGTCAACAGCTGTACCGTCAAGACGAGCGGCAAGATCACGGTCTATCTGAATGAAGAAATGGTCGATCTTTTCAAGGAGGTCCATTTTGTTTTCAACGGCAAGACCACAAGCTTTATGCCTGAGCTTTCCGAAAAGCTTCTTGAGGATACCACTGAGGAACGCGGCGACAGAAACTTCCAGTTCGTTGCCAAGTTTTCCTTCAAGACTGACGGCACCGTAACGGTCGGTTGATGAAAGGACCCCTGTATTTATGCAAAAAACTCGAATTTTTCTTCTCCTCTCTGCGCTTGTTTTCGCCGTGGTGCTGATGACCTCCTGTTCTCTGTTTGATTTTGGAACAGAGACCACCGAGGCGCTCACAACCACGAAAGCGCCGATTCCCGAAACCACCGTCACCAAAGCGCCGATCACAACGGCACTTCCCGTGACGACTACCGTCCCCGTGACTACCGAGCCGCCCCGTCCCGCGACGGAGGGACTTCTGATCGAATCGAACAAAGACGGCACCGCTAAGGTCGTGGGCATTCAGAATGCCGAGGCAAGCGAGATCGTGATCCCCGAATACACCGAAAACGGTGACCGCGTGATCGAGATCGCACCGGGCGCGTTCTCCCAGAACCGTGTTCTGACAAGCGTATTTTTGCCGAAGAACGTGTACGTCATCGGCGCCAACGCCTTTTTCGGCTGTGATAAGCTCACCCTGATCAGCTTTTCCGAGGGGCTTGAATTCATCAATATCAGCGCTTTTTCGGGCTGTACCGCGCTTGAAAGCCTCAATCTTCCCTCGACGGTAACCGACGTTCAGCCCTCAGCCTTTTCGGGCTGTACGGCACTGAAATTCCTGACGGTTGCCGAAGGCTCCAAGACCTACCGTCACGAAGGCAATTGCCTGATCCGAAAGAGTGATAATACCGTGGTGCTTGGCTGTTCGGGCAGTAAGATCCCGAAGAGCGTCAAGGCGATCGGCGATCAGGCGTTTTACAATATGGGTATCACAGAGGTGCTGATGCCCGATTCGGTCTTGACGGTCGGCAATCAGGCATTCGGCATGAATGCGACACTCTCGACCTTGGTACTGAGCGAATCTCTGACAACGCTCGGCGATCTCGCGTTCTACCGCTGCACAGCCCTCACTTCGTTGTATCTTCCCGAAAGTCTTGTCACGGTAGGCATGACTCCCTTCCGCGGCTGTTCCGCTATGGAGCGTCTGACAATATCGGCAAATAACCCGAATTACCGTGTAGAATCGCTTTGTCTGATCGAAAAATCGAGCGATACCCTCGTTCAGGGCTTTGGCAAGAGCGAGATCCCCGCGTCGGTGAAGATCATCGGCAAGGGTGCCTTCAATATGATGCCGATCGCGTCGGTCACAATCCCCGTGGGATGTACGGTCGTGGAGGCTGAGGCGTTTGCCAATACCTACGCGCTGTATACCGTCACACTTCCGAGAACGCTCACTTCGATCCACGTCACCGCCTTCCGCTACGCTACCGTTCTCACAAGTCTTCATTTTGAGGGCAGCGAGGAGGAATTCAAGGCGCTCACCGAGGGCATCACCTTTCCCGAAAAGACCGAGATCACCTTCGGCTCATGACACCGTTCTCGTCAAATCGATTCGATTTGACATGATTTGACACGATTTAAAGAGATTTTACAAAAAACCGTAGACCGCCGAGCCTCTCGCCCGACAGCCTTCGGTTTTTTTACGTCGCAATATTATACCATACACTCCCCCTTGCCGATGCACCCATTTTCGAAAGTTTTTTGATCACTTCACCCTTGCCGATGCACCCAAGTATAAAAGTTTTTGATCGACCTTTTTTCAAAAAGGTCGCGGGTATGGGCGGCGCCCACATAACCTGAAACAAAGCCTTGTGTCAGCGCTCACTCTTCCCCACAGCGCTGACACAAGGCGCGTTTTTTATATTGCGGTATCTCTGTCGGAGTCCTTTTCAGGCGGTACTCTTTTTGAGGCAAACGATTCCCGTTTGTCACGCCCTCATCGCTCACCAACGCTCTGCGTTGGTGCATTCGGCTTCGCTTTGCCCTCCGCTTGCGATTGGACAAGTTCACGTGCAGATGACTGATCGTGGCGGAATGACAGGGCGTAAAAAGGCTCTCACGCGGCGCTTCCTTGTTTAAGGGGCGGTGCGTGAGAGCAAGACGGTAGGGGAAATGAAGAAAAAGATTCGCTGGGTTGTGCCTATGTGAGAGTACCGGTTGACAGATCCCTTATCGGCGGACATCCGACACAAGATGACATAGAATGACACGATATGACATGATATGACATATTGCGACACAAAACGGCACGACATCTCCTCTTATGGCTCCGAAAACAGGAGTGCGGTGTTGGGAGAAAAAGCGCCGGGCGCTACCGAAACGGCGTGCGGAAGCCTTACCGTGTCAAGACTCAGACACCACTGAAAGGCTTCGGGAGCAATACGCTGAAGGCTTTCGGGCAGATGGACGTCAGAGAGGCTGTTGCAGAAATAAAAGGCTTTTTCGCCGATGGCGGTAATGCCGTCGGGAATGCTGACAGAAGAAAGCTTGACACAGCCGCGAAAGACATCTTCTCTGATCTCGGTGATCGAGGAGGGCAGCTTGACTCGGGTCAACAAAATGCAGTCGGCAAACGCCTTGCCGCCAAGCGTTCGGACACCGTCAGGAAGAGTTACGCTTTCAAGGGCACTGCAGCAGGAAAAGGCGGCGTTGTCGATCTCAAGGCAGGAATCGGGAAGAACGATCGATACCAGCGAGGTGCAGTTGCCGAATGCCTCGTAGCCGATCGAGGTGAGCGCTTGCGAAAGCGTGACGTGGGAAAGCGAGGTACAGCGGTAGAAGGCGTAGGCATCCAGCATGGTGATGCTGTCGGGAAGCATGACGCTCTGAAGCTGCTGACAGCCCGAAAAGGCGCGTTTGCCGATAGCGGTGATGCCGTTCGGCACAAAAACTTCCCTTGCCTTCCCTTTATACTTGACGAGAACGCCGTCCTTGACGTCGAATTCCTCGGGATAAGCGGCATCCTTCGGCGCTTTGACGGTCAACGGCATCAGTACGGGAGGCTGACGGCAGAGATCAATGCCCTTGACACGAAGCAGTTCGTCAAAAAAGGCGTCCGCCCGATAGCGGCTGTAGGTCAGCACCTGCACGTTGGCGATCTGGTATTCAAGACCCGGGGACAACTTGAACTCGTCAAGAAAGACCGAAAGCAGGATCTTTTTGTGATTGATCGCCATCGTCAGCTCACGGCTGCAATGCTGGGAGCTTTCGAAATCACGCGAGATAAAGGTCAGCACCGCGTGGGAGTTGACGAGATGCTCGGCAACGGAAACGAGCCATTCCTCGCCAAAGGTAATGCCCGCGTCATACCAGACACGGAAGCCCGCCTCCGACAGACGGTCGATCACGGGCAGGACCCGTTCGGCGTCCTTGTGCGAGTAGCTGACAAAGATATAAGGCTTGTCGCCTTCATAAGGGTGCATGCCGTGAGCCTCCTTCGTGGTTTTGGGTAGGGTTTTTGATCGTTATTTGCGATATAATAGGATATCTGCAGATATCCTATTATATCGCATAAAGCCGTCCTTGTCAAGAGTGCCCTCCGATCTCCGCGGTAAGCGAGTATCCACCGCTTCCAAAAAACATCGGACAGCCTCTTTTCGGGGCTGTCCGATACAATCACGGTCGATCCTTGCGGCATTTGAGCATTTCGGTGGATGAGGTAAGCTTGTCAAGATAAGCGGACATGCTTGAAAAACGGGAGCAATCGATGTTCTGCGCAATGGTAAAGCAGAACTCCAACCAGTCAGGCTCGGGAAATCTCTCAAGATACAGCGCGATCATGGTCTTTTCTTTATTCATGGCGGTGGTTGCCTCTCTCTCGCAGAAGGAGGAATTGGCATAGGACTGTGTCACGAAGGCGAGAAAGACCGAGCAGTTTTTCACGTGGCGCATGATCTCCATCGTCCATTTACCGCCCGTTTCGATATTTTCGTCGAACCACAGACGGAAGCCGCGGTCGGCAAGCTCACGGAGAACGGGCAGGACCCGTTCGGCATCCTTGTGCGCGTAGCTAACGAAGATATAGGGCTCGTCCCCTTCATACGCGACGATGCCCGAGGGGGTATGGCTTTCCGTCTCGCTTTCGGGCGGCGTTTTCTGTCTTACGGCTTTTTTTGTGGGCTTTTGACGGACTTCCTTGGCGGGAGCGGGTGCTTCGGTCTCAACAAGAGAAAGACCAAGCTTTTGCAGTATGGCTTCGGTCTCGTTTTTCGAAAGCAGGATCTCACGGGGCTTCATGCCGTCGGCGGGCGTGATGATGCCGAGGTTTTCCATCGAATCGAGGAGATGGGCGGCACGGCTGTAGCCGAGGGAGAGCTTTCGTTGGAGAATTGAGGTCGAGATCTTGCCTGTTGCCAGAGCGAGGGAGACCGCCTCGGCAAAGCGCTCGTCGAGAGGCTCAAGTGCGGAAAGTGAGGCTTTGAGTGCTTCATCATAGGAAATGGGCGGCATCTGACTGTGAATGAACTCAACCACCGAGGCGATCTCGCGATCGGATACGTAAGCGCCCTGCACACGGATCGCTCCCTGCGTACCGATGGGAGCATAGAGCATGTCTCCCTGTCCGCTCAGCTTCTCTGCCCCGGGTGTATCGAGAATGATACGGGAGTCGACTGCCGAAGCGGTACAGAAGGCGATGCGCGAGGGAACGTTGGCTTTGATGTTACCGGTAATGGTATCCGTACTCGGGCGTTGGGTCGAGAGGATCATGTGAATGCCCGCGGCACGGCCCTTTTGCGCAAGGCGGACGATACTGTCTTCGACGTCATCACCAAGGGTCAGTATGAGATCCGCCAGCTCGTCGATGATCAGAACGATATAGGGAAGCTTTTGAATGACGGGATGCTTTTCGGCAAGAGCATTGTAATCCTTGATGCTTCTCACATTCGCCTGTATCATCAGCTCAAAGCGACGCTCCATTTCGTTGACGGCGGATGCCAGAGCGCCGACTGCTTTTTTGATCAGCGTGATCACGGGAATGAGCAGGTGCGGCAGGTTTTCATAAAGGTAAAAATTCGTATTGCGGGGGTCAATGAGGACAAGCTTCAGCTCCTCGGGGGTGTTTCGGTACAGAAGCGAGGTGATGATGCTGTTGATACAGACCGTCTTGCCCGTAGCGAGCGTGCCGCCGATGAGAAGATGGGGCATTTTGGCAAGATCCATGAAGACGGGCGCTCCCGTGACGTCAACACCAAGACAGGCGGTAAGCTTGCTTTTGGCATTTTGGAAATCCGGCTCCGCGATGAGACTTCCGAGTGAGACTTGCCGGGGCTTCCGTCTCGGTACTTCGATTCCCACGGCGGCTTTGCCGGGAATGGGGGCTTCGATCCTGACGCCCGAGGTTTTAAGGCTCATCGTAATATCGTTGGCGATGTTTGCGATCCTTTGGATCCGCACACCGCTTTTGGGAACAAGCTCATAGCGCAGGACGGCAGGGCCGCAGGTGACCTGCACAAGTTCGGAATCCATGCGGAAGCTTTTCAGCGTTTCCAAGATCTTCGCTCCGTTCTCTCTCACCTCTTCGTGATCGGGAAAATCCTGCGAAGGCTCGGTAGTTTGTAAAAGCGTGATCGGGGGAAAGAGATATGTGCTTGCGGCTTTTTCGGGGATCGGCTCGGTTTCGGAATCGTGAAAACACTTTGCCAGAAGACGCTCGGCTTCTTCCCGTGTTACAAGTACGCGGCGTGGCTTTGAGCCTTCGCTTTCCGAGAGGATGCCAAGCTGTTCCATGGCATCAATAATGCGAGCGGCTCTCGCGTAGCCGAGCGCGAATTTTCTCTGCAAAGCGGAGACCGTGATCTGCCCGAGATCCAGCGCGTAAGAAAGCGCCTCTTCAAGCTTTTCGTCCCATTCGGGCGTCGTTTCTTCGGGCGTTTCCAGACAGCTCTCAATTTGTTTGCGCGAAAGGATCGTGTTCACCAAAGCCTGAATGGAGGGAAAGGTTTTTAAAAACAGCCACTGATACTGACCAAGCATCAACTGAAGACCGAGCGGTATCGGGAAATCCTCCAGTATGATCGGGATGATCAGCTTGGATTTTTCATTTGCCAAAGCCAGCTCACTCTGACAACTGCGGGCATCATGGTAAGCCTTCGAGACAAACGCAAGCACGATCTCACAGTTTTCGAGATGGTCATAGATCATCTCGCTCCACATCGATCCTGCCGCGACCCCGGTATCACACCAGACACGCACGCCTGCCGCTGACAGCATTTCTAAAATCAGCATGACTTGATCGGTGTCCTTGTGGGCATAGCTTACGAAAATATAGGGCTTGTTTCCTTCATACAGCTTCATACGGTATCCCCCCTGTTCGGTATGCTTCTATTATATCGCATGTTCCCGCCGTTGTCAAGCGCTGTTGAAACGCTCTTTACGTAAAACCCCCGCCATCGCGGAGCAAGTCAGAGTCAGAGCGTGACCGAGCCGCAGCGAGACGGTGCCCCGAAGGGACGAAAAGGGCAAAGCAAACGGGAATCGTTTGGCACAAAAAGAATACCACCCGAAAAGGACTTCGACAACAATACCGCAACATAAAAACCGCGCCTTGTGTCAGCGCTGTGGGGAAGAGTGAGCGCTGACACAAGGCTTTGCTTCAGGTTTCGTGGGCGCCGCCCACACCCGTGACCTTTTTGAAAAAAGGTCAATCAAAAACTTTCAAGAAGTAGAGGCGCCAACCAAAAGCCTCTCCCTTTGGGAGAGGT
>JAFVYN010000133.1 GCA_017508605.1 Clostridia bacterium | reverse complement strand
AGCGCGACGAGCTGCTTTGAGACCGTATTTCTTTCTTTCCTTCATACGAGGGTCTCTCGTGAGGAAGCCTGCCTTCTTGAGAGCAGTACGGAGTTCAGCATCGCTCTGGAGAAGAGCCTTAGCAACGCCGTGACGGATCGCACCTGCCTGACCGGAGAAGCCGCCGCCCTGAACGGTGCAGATGATGTCAAACTTGCCAACGGTGTTGGTTACGCCGAAGGGCTGGTTGACGATGAGTTTCATGGTTTCGAGACCGAAATAGTTATCGATGTCGCGACCGTTGATGGTGATCTTGCCTGTGCCGGGAACAAGGCGAACTCTTGCTACCGATTTCTTTCTTCTGCCCGTACCGTAGAAGTAGGGCTTAGCGCTGGTATAAGTCATTCTTGTTACCCTCCTTTAGCCTTCGTAAGCAACGGGCTTCTGAGCCTCGTTCTTGTGATCTGCGCCCCTGTAAACCTTGAGACGGGTGAGGCTCTTAGCGCCGATGTGGTTCTTGGGAAGCATACCCTTGATTGCGAGAGTCATAGCGAATTCGGGCTTCTGTGCCATGAGCTTTCTGTAGGTTACGTCCTTGAGACCGCCAACGTAGCCGGAGTGATGATAGTAGTGCTTCTGATCAAGCTTCTTGCCGGTGAGAATTGCCTTCTCTGCGTTGATGATGATTACGAATTCACCGCAGTCAACGTGAGGGGTGTACTCGGGGCGATGCTTGCCGTTGAGAATGGTTGCAGCGAGTGCTGCGGTTTTACCGAGAGGCTTGTTAGCTGCGTCGATGATATACCAACCGCGTTCAACAGTCTCGGGCTTTGCCATGTAAGACTTGGACATCTGTGTTTCTCCTTATTTGTGTCGATATTTTTTTCCACGAATGGGATTATAACAAATCAAAAGCCGCTTGTCAACCCCTTTTTTGCAAAAAAATCTTTGTTTTTTGAAAACATCAGAAAATACTCTTTTAATCTCTTGTAATCTCTCTTAATCTTTGAAATACGGTAATTTGTAAATAAAAATGTTAACAATTATTTTTTTGGTTTTTGTGCTACCTGATTTCGACGGATTCCGCAAAGATGATGCGTATAATAAAAGAGCGCGGTATATTTTAGAAAAAAGCGGAATATGCTGAATTAAAGAGTCAAAGGCAAAAGAAAAGAGGGAAAAGATTATGATAGATAAGATCTACTTACCCGAGGGGTATTTATTGGATGATGAGGCGGTAAAGGAAGCGAGGGCGTCTCATGCGGGACTTGAACGGGCAATGCTGTCCGGCATGATCGTGGAGGGAACGGTAACGCTCTGTGACGGCGGTCTTAATTTGTGGGTCGACCTTGGTTGTATGCGGGGACTGATTCCGAGGGATGAGGTTGGTTATACACCTGACGGAGAAAAACAAAAGGACATCGCGATCATATCGCGTGTCGGTAAGCCCGTTGCGGTTGTGGTACAGGCGATCAGCGTGAGCGACAGAGGAGAATCATATGCGATCCTTTCGCGAAGACTTGCGCAAAAAGCGTGCCTTGAATCGTATTTATATCAGTTGAAGGCGGGCGATATCATTCCCGCCAAGGTTACACATCTTGAACATTTCGGCGCATTTGTTGACGTGGGGTGCGGTGTAGCGTCCTTGTTATCCATTGACTGCATTTCCGTGTCGCGCATTTCTCATCCGAGAGACCGTTTTTATGTTGGCATGCCGATCAAGGCGGTGGTGAAAAACGTCGACCGTGAAAGTGGCAGAGTCTATGTGACGCACAAGGAATTGCTTGGTACCTGGGAAGAGAACGCATCGCATTTTACTGTGGGTCAAACGGTGATGGGAGTCGTGCGCAGTATTGAAGACTACGGTGTTTTTATAGAGCTTGCCCCTAATCTTGCGGGGCTTGCCGAATACCGTGCGGATATCAAGGTGGGTGATACTGTAGCGGTCTATATCAAGAACATCATTCGTGAGCGCATGAAGATCAAGCTTGTGATCATAGACTCCTGCCGCGCGGAGAATACGCAGGGGAAATTTTCCTACTTTATTTCTCCCGAATGCTGTCACATTGATCTTTGGCAGTATTCTCCTCACGGCTCCGGCAAGGTGATCGAAAGCCATTTTTCCGCCTAATATACAAAAACATGTTCCCCGATCTCGCTCAAAGCAAGGTTGGGGAACATGTTTTACGTTTCGTTAAAGGTGATGCTTTCAAGATAGGTTTCGATCTCGTCGTGAAGATCGGAATAATCCTGTTTGTCGGTAACAAATTGCACAAGCCAGAAGGCATCCCGACTTTTATGTACGGTAACATAATAGGTGTAATATCGGCCTACCGTCTCGTCAAATGCGGTATATTCATAAGTAAGACAGGTTTTCTCGGGTGTGACAGGAAGATCAAGCCGATTGGATTTTAAGACAAGGTCGGTATAAGTTTCAAGGGAAACGTCGCTTTGTCCTGCGATTTCTTCTACAACAGAGCGGCTTTCACGAACGACACGGATGAACATTTCAGGAGATTCAAACGCACCGCCGCGGCGGGTGGTCGGCACTTCGACAAATTCATCCGTTAACGTGATGGATAATTCTTCGGCGGAAAAAGTCAACGCCTTGGAATTACATGAGAAAAATGAAAGACAAAGAAAGAAGATCGAAAAAACGGCGATCATGCGTTTTGACATGGCTATATCCTTTTCAGTATGAAATGATTATCGTATTATAACATATTTTTTTGTGATATGCAAGAGGTTGGGAAGAATTACACGGAAAGACGCTGCATATATATGGAGCAAACACAGAAAACGGGGAGACGGTATGATGTTACGCTACAGCGAAAGCAAACGTTGTGAGGTGCTTGGGAGATATATGGTGGAAAACAAATCAACTGTGCGCGCAACGGCGAAGGTATTCGGAATCTCAAAAAGCACCGTACATAAAGACGTGACACGGATTCTCGAAAAGGAAAACCGTGCGCTGTATCAGAAGGTGAAAGAGCTTCTTGAAGAGAACAAATCCGAACGTCACGTGAGGGGCGGGGAAGCGACACGATTGAAATATCAAAAAAAGGAACCGTGCTGAGCGGTTCTTTTTTGATTGCAGCTATTTGATCAATCGTAAAGCTCTTGCGGTAAGAATTCTTTGGCAGTAAGCTGTCCGTTTTTATCGCGATAGGCACCGTACATGCGGATCTTTAGTAATTTGAGCGCCCAGTTATCGCGGATCTTTCTAGCGCATGCTTGGACGTCTGACAGGGGCATAGCGATACCGTAGATGTAATTATTTTTGGTAGAGTCGACTTTGATGCGAAGAATGATTTGAGAGAGCGCCCAACGGAAATTGGTGTTTCGGGAGGAGAGCATTGGAGTACCATCAGCTCTGAGATTTCCTTTGGCTTCAATGAAATAGGAGTTGCCGCGCTTTTTTTCGTTTTCAAGACGAACGTGCAGATCGACGCCATGCTCCTTGCGGGCGGCGTCCGACTGAGTTACGACACGTTTGGTGTGGGTCTCTCCTTTGTGGGTGAGAAATCGGATCACGCCTTCGATGACTTCGTTTTCTGTTAATTGATCGATGCGTTTCAGATCACATGCCTCCTTTACGGATTCTTCGGTTCATTATATCATAATTTTATGACGTATGCAACCGATTGTCTGAAGGATTTAAAAAAATGTGAAAAATTTAACGAACCCTATTGACAATCACTTGACCGTGTGGTATAATTAATCGAACACAAAAAGAAAGGAGTGTGAACCGTGATCACTTATTTGCCGGGAACAACGATTGAAGCGGATATTACGAGAAATGATACCGAGTTTATTTTGAAAAGCATGTTTTCGATGGGCGGCCTTGTGTTGTCACAGGTATCGCGTCTGTCCGGCGTGGAAATGCACGATGTACAGAATTGGGTCAAGCGGGGCTTTGTTTCTCCCCCTGTCCGAAAACAGTATTCCAAACGGCAGTTCTGTCGGATCATTCTGATCAATATGCTGCGAGACTGCTTGCCGATCGCGGATATTACACGGTTACTATCGTATATCAACGGAAAACTGAATGACGAGGATGACGATATGATCTCTGACGATGAATTATATGTGTATTTTGTCCGTGTGCTTGCGCATATGCGTTCTCAGGAGTACGAATCTATTAATGAGGCGGTTTCAGCTGCAATCAAGGAATACCAAGAACCCTTTGCGGGTGCTGCGATACGACTTGAAAAGGTATTGACGGTGATGGCCTTTTCGTATTGTTCCACCCATTATCACCGTCTGGCTGTTAACGTTCTTTCAACGTTTGACAAACAAAATTAAGAAGATGAGGTAATTTTATGAACGCTTGGTGGGAAGCGCTGACTGTGTTTCAGCAAATATTTGTTTGTATTGCCATACCGTCAACGGTTCTGATGGCGATACAGTTTGTTCTGACTCTGATCGGTATCGGAGATATGGGTGCGGATGCTGACGTGGATGCTGATGCTGCCGATCTCGATGTGGATATTGAAGATGTGACTGATGTGGTGGACGGAAGAGATCCTTTCGATTACGGCATGGCATTCCGTCTGTTCACGTTGCGTGGCATGATCGCGTTTCTTGCCGTTATGGGCTGGACGGGATATGCGCTTGGTGATGGCTCGCTCGGATACGGCATTGCTATTCTGATTTCAATCGTTGCCGGTTTTCTCATGATGCTTGCCATTGCGGGGCTTGCTTATCTGTTTGAACGGTTGCAGTCCAACGGTAATATTCACATTACTTCTGCCATAGGCAAAAGCGGAACAGTGTATCTGACCATTCCGAAAAAACGCGAAGGCAAGGGCAAGATCAATGCCGTTGTTCAGGAGCGTTATGGCGAATTCGAAGCTGTGACAGACGAAAACGATCCGCTTCCGTTCGGTACGGAGGTTGTGATCATTGCTGTGTCCGGTGATGACACCCTGGTCGTAAAAAGAAAATAACGGCCGAAGAGATGAAGTTTATTGAGTTTATCATAAACCAAATAATAAAAAGGAGACAAAATGATGTTACCTAACATTGCACTTTCCATTGGCTCGGGAATCGTCATCGTACTCGTTGTAGTCGTATTGGCGCTCTTCTCACTCTTTATGGCGTTTCTCTCACGCTATAAGAGATGTCCCTCTGACAAGATCCTCGTTATCTACGGTTCGGGTCTTGGCAAAAATGCCGACGGTACCAAGCGTTCTTCCAAATGCTTGCACGGCGGCGCCTCCCTTGTATGGCCTGTCATTCAGGCATACCGTTACCTTGATCTGACACCCATTTCGATCTCGGTAGACCTTAAAAACGCACTTTCCCGTCAGAACATCCGTATCGACGTCCCTTCACGTTTTACGGTTGGTATTTCGACCGACCCCGTGATCATGCAGAATGCTGCGGAGCGTCTTCTTGAACTTTCCAATAATGAGATTCAAGAGCTTTCCCGCGACATCATTTTCGGTCAGCTTCGTCTGATCATCGCGACGATGGAGATCGAAGAGATCAATACCGACCGCGATAAATTCCTGGAAGCTGTCAGCCGAAACGTGGAAACCGAACTGAAAAAGATCGGTCTTCGTCTCATCAACGTGAACCTCACGGATATTACCGATGAATCCGGTTATATCGATGCACTGGGTAAGGAAGCAGCCGCCAAGGCGATCAACGATGCTAAGAAGAGCGTAGCTGAAAAGAACCGCGACGGTTCGATCGGCGAAGCACAGGCAAAGAAGATCCAGCGTATCCAGGTGGCACACGCTGACGCGGAAGCTATTCAGGGTGAAAACGACGCAAGAGCGCAGATCGCCATTTCGAACGCAACGCTTCGTGAAAAGGAAGCGGAAGCCAAGCGTATTGAAGTAACGGCTCAGAAGACTCAGCAGGCGAAGGCGATGGAAGACTCCTACCTTGCTGAACAGAAAGCGGAAGCCGCGCGTTCGCTTCGTGAAAAAGCAACGCTCGAAGCCGATATCATCGTTCAGTCTGAGATTGAAAAGCGCAAGAAAGAACTTGAAGCTGAGGCAGAAGCCGAACAGATCCGCCGCCGCGCGCAGGGTGAGGCAGACGCTATTTACGCAAAACTCGCTGCAGAAGCAAGAGGTACCGAAGAGCTTCTTTCCCGTCAGGCAGAAGGCTTTGCCAAGCTCGTTCTTGCCGCCGGCGGTAACGCGGAAGACGCTGTCAGAATGCTGGTTGCCGATAAGCTTGAGAATCTGATGCGCATCCAGGTTGACGCGATCAAGAACGTCAAGATCGATAAGGTTACCGTTTGGGACGGCGGTTCCGGTAAGGGCGGCAAGACCGCAACGGCAGATTTTCTTTCCGGTCTTCTCAAGAGCGTTCCTCCCATGAATGAGCTTTTCGACATGGCAGGTATGCAGCTTCCCGAAATGCTCGGCAAAAAAACCGATGCGGATACCCCTACTGAAGAGACGCCTGCTGAATAAGCTTTAACAGGTTTACCTTTATCAATTCCATATTGGCAGCACACACAGGTCGGAAATACGGCTTGTGTGTGCTGATTTTTTAAAGAAAACGTTTGGATATCTTGACAAAATGGCTTGTTCTATGGTAAACTGTATACAAGAAATCCGATGGAGTGAAAGCTATGATAAAGGGAAAGATTCTCGCAAGTGATTATGACGGCACGCTGAATCGCAGAGGTATTTCCGAACGTGTCAGATCGGCAATCTCCGATTGGCAGGCGACGGGAAATAAGTTCGGTATCGTTTCCGGACGCGGGCTTCAGAATATTACCGCCCTGCTTAAGAATGACGGAATCGCCTGTGACTTCCTGATCGGAAATAACGGCGCGGTGATCGGTGACCGAGAGGGAAACGTTCTGTTGTATCATACCGCCCCGGCAGAAATCGGAAAACGGGTAGCTGCTTTTGTTCTGACGAACGGCGGACGGCACGCGTCCGTCAATCAGCTCAGCGGCGAATATCTGATCGTCGATGAAGAGAGAAAAGCACGTCATTCTGATGACACGTATTATAAGCTGCTTTCAGAATATGATCTTTCGGAAGAGTTTACGCAGATTTCTACTGTGTGTGAGACCTGTGACGCCGCCATGGAGCTGACCGATCTCCTGAATGACCGATTCGCAGGTAAGATCACAGCGCTTGTCAATGGGATCTGTATCGATATCGTTCCGTACGGTGTAGATAAGGCGACGGGAATTTCAGAGCTTGCCTCTATGTGGAAGATCGCATACGAAAACGTATGCACGGTTGGTGATAATTACAATGACGTGGCGATGCTGAAGGCATTCAGAAGCTATGCGGTCGCCAATGCCGTTGATTATGTAAAAAAAATTGCGAGCGCGGTGGTAGAAGATATTGCTGAGCTTTGCGAAAAGGAGAAGTTATTATGAAAAAAATGATTCTTGCGGTTCTGCTGCTTGCAGTACTCACCTTGTGCATTGTATCTTGCGGAAGCGGTACTGATACAACGGCAGACATCACTACATCTGAGGAGGATATCATGACAACACCCAACGAAACTACTGTAGCCATCACAGAAATTACTACGGCAGCAATCACCACAGAAGAGAAGATCTATCCCATTGAAGGAAAAACATTCGTCTTCCTTGGCTCTTCTGTTACTTACGGCTCTGCGTCCGGCGGCTATTCTTTTGCCGATGTCTTGAAGGATCAGTATAAGTGCCGTGTTTACAAGTTCGCCGTATCGGGTACGACGCTTGTTGATAACGGCGATCAATCGTACGTTCAGCGTATGCAAAAGATCTATAAGAATCTGAAGGCCGATCACTTTATCGTTCAGCTTTCCACGAATGATGCTTCTCAGGGTAAGCCGATGGGCAGAATTACCGCGGACGACGTGAAGAATCTTGAAGCGTTTGATACCACAACGATCCTCGGCGCGATTGAATATATCGTATGCTATGCGCAAGAAACATGGGGATGCCCTGTTTCCTTCTACACCGGAACCAAGTATGACAGCACACAGTACAAGAGAATGGTCGATATGCTGTACAAAATCCAGGAAAAATGGGGTATCGGTATCATTGATCTTTGGAATGATGCAGACATGAACGCTGTTTCGCAGCAGGACTATGCCAGGTATATGTCCGATCCCATTCATCCCAACAGAACGGGTTATGAAGAGTGGTGGACGCCTAAATTCGCGGAGCATCTTCAGAAATACGAATAATGTCTTGGTATTTATAAGATAAATACGATTCAGCCGGCTTTATTATAAATAGCCCTCGCAATCAGTAGATATGCGAGGGCTATCGTTGCCATTGTCGATGACGTTTTTTGAAAAGATTTTGTTTATGAAAGGAAAATAAGAGATGTTGAAATTGATCAGGTCCATAAAATGGGGCTATCTTCTGATTGCGCTTTTTGCTGCGTTATTTGGTGTTCTTTTGGTTATTCTTCACGATATGCTTCATTACGTTGCTTTGACGGTAGGGTGCTGTCTGATTCTGTTTTCCGTTGTGTTAGGCATTCAGAAAGCGGTCAGCCGCGATCGGGGATTCAAATTCGGATGCGGGATCGTAATGGCAGTCATGGCGTTGATCTCCGGCGTTGTTACGGTTGTCTTTTATCAGAACGCGGGCATGATCGTGGCAGACGTGCTTTGTCTTGTTATGCTGGTAGACGGCTCTTTGAAATTGGGAACGGCAATTGAATCGATCCGTAACCGTTTCTTTGGACGATGGGTTATGTTAGTGCTTTCTCTTCTCGTCATTGTTTCGTCGTTTCTCTTGACGAAAACGCAACCGGAGGATTTGGGAATCTATCTTGGTATTGTTATGCTGACGGACGCTCTTATCAATGCATTGACAACGGTTTTTGCCGCGCGCAATGAAAAAAGGGTCAAAGAGAATATTCTCAAAGCGATGGAAGAACCCCCAAAGGTATAAATTACAAGGCGATTTTCTGGAAAACTACTTGACAAAAAATAAAAATTGTGCTATAAAGTAATATAAACTTAAAGAAACGGACATGTCCTCTGTCACAGAAAGTCTTCAGAGAGCGACGGTAGCTGAAAAGTCGCGACGATCGGACAGTGGGTACCACCGCTTTCTCCAATTTCGTACCAATTGAGTGAAAGCTCGGGTGGAACCGTGCGGATCTGTATCCACACCCCGAACAACGAAAGTTGTTCGGGGTTTTGTTTTTCAAAAAAAGATACCATATAACGAGGTGTAAACAATGAAAATTATTCTTTGTAACAATGAATTTGTGACGGAATCAGCGCTTACGGCGTATGATGCCATCAAAGAAGCAGGCATGATGACAAGAGAGGTCATTGCGGCAGAGCTGGACGGTGAAACTGTTGCTCTGACGGCGCCCATAACCGAAGGATGCCGTCTTGCCCCTCTGACTTTTGCTGACAAGGCGGGGCAGAGAGTGTTCAATCACATCGCATCTCATATTCTGGCTCAGGCAGTCAAGCGTCTCTTTCCTGACGCAAAGCTGACGATCGGTCCTTCTGTTGATGACGGCTTCTACTATGACATCGACAGCGATACGCCATTTACTCGTGAAGCTCTTGACAAACTTGAGGGTGAAATGAAAAAGATCGTGAAGGAGAACCAGAAGATCGAACGTTTCACGCTCCCCCGTGCTGAAGCTATTAAGCTTATGGAAGAGAAAAACGAGCCTTACAAGGTGCTTCTGATCGCGAGAATTCCCGAAGGTGATGATATTTCCTTCTACCGTCAGGGTGAATTCGTTGACCTGTGCGCAGGTCCGCATCTTTTCTCCACGGGTGCTGTCAAGGCGTTCAAGCTGACGCAGTGCACGGGCGCGTATTGGGAAGGCAAGAGTGAAAATAAGATGCTTCAGCGTATTTACGGCGTGGCATTCCCTTCGAAGGATCAGCTGAACGCTCATCTGACCATGTTGGAAGAGGCGAGAAAACGCGATCACAACAAGCTTGGCCGTGAGCTTGAGCTGTTTACTACGGTT
>JAFVYN010000132.1 GCA_017508605.1 Clostridia bacterium | reverse complement strand
CAAGCAGAAGCGCGCTTCCTCATGCTTTCGGCAAACAACCTTTTGAAGCCCTTGAACGGTCACGCGGTTGCCACGCCTTCTCAGGACATGGTCCTCGGCTCCTACTATCTGACGCTGTGCCGTCCCGCCGAGTACGATGAAAACGGCAATCTCATTCGTGAGGGTGAGCCCGGTGAGGGAAGAGTCTTCCGCGATTTCGACGAAGCCATGATGGCTTATGAAAATCACGCGCTCGGTCTTCATGCACCGATGCGTGTGCGTGTCGGCAAGGAAGTCAACGGCGAGATGCAGTATAAGATTATCAATGCTACGCTCGGCCGTATGATTTTCAACAGCAAGGTTCCGCAGGATCTCGGTTACGTTGACCGTACCGATCCCGAGCATTTCTTTGATCTGGAAATCGATTTCGTTACCGACGATAAGAAATTGAAGCAGATCGTTGACCGTACCATCAAATACCACGGCTTTGCAGAGGCAGCCAACGTCCTTGACGAGATCAAGGCAATGGGTTATAAGTACTCCACGCGTAGCGGTATTTCGATTTCTGTCTACGATATGACCATTCCGCCCGAGAAGAAGGAGCTGCTCAAGCAGGCTGAGGACGACGTTGAAGAGATCCGTCAGCTGTATCTTGAGGGTGAGCTTTCCGATGAGGAACGCTACAAGAGCACCATCAAGATCTGGGAGGATACGACGAACGAAGTCACCAAAAAGCTTCAGGAGGGTCTCGATAAGTACAATTCCATCAACATGATCTGTACGTCGGGTGCCCGCGGTAGTATCAAGCAGATGCGTCAGCTCGCAGGTATGCGTGGTCTGATGTTTGCAACCAGCGGTAAGACTATCGAAATTCCGATCAAATCCAACTTCCGTGAAGGCTTGACCATGCTCGAGTACTTCCTCGGTGCAAAGGGTTCGCGTAAGAGTCTTTCGGATACGGCTCTGAAGACCGCAGACTCGGGTTACTTGACCCGCCGTCTCGTTGAGGTTTCGCAGGATGTCATCGTCCGTGAAAACGATTGCCATGCAACCGAGGGTATCGTTGTCAGCGATATCATGAACGGTGAAAACATTCTGGAATCCTTCCGCGAGCGTATTGTTGGCCGTTTCCCTGTGGAGGACGTCATCAGTCCCTTGACGGGCGAACTTCTCTGCGACCGTCTGACCATGATCAACGAATCGCTGGCGGACGCAATCATTGCGGCAGGCATTCAGTCGCTTGAGGTGCGCACGATCCTTCGTTGCCGTGCCAAGAGAGGTGTTTGCGCACACTGCTACGGTGCCGATCTTGCATCGAACAAGCTGGTCAGCGTCGGCGAAGCCGTCGGTGTCATCGGCGCACAGTCGATCGGTGAACCCGGTACACAGCTGACGATGCGTACCTTCCATACGGGTGGTATTGCAGGCTCGGATATTACGCAGGGTCTTCCGAGAATTGAAGAAATTTTCGAAGCACGCCGTCCGAAGAAGACAGCGATTCTTTGCGAATACGAGGGCACTGCACACATCATTCCCGACAAGCGTATCAACAAGATCGTGATCAGCATTCCCGGTGTGCCCGAGGAAGAATGGCCCGCATACGAGGTGCCCTTCGGCGGCCATATTCTGATCGAGGACAACACTCCCGTTCTTCGCGGTCAGGCATTGACCGAGGGTTCGCTCAGTCCTGCCGACATTCTCCGTATCAAGAACGACGTGAACGACGTTTACGATTATATCATTCGCGAGGTTCAGCGTGTGTACCGCGGCGAAAACGTTGAGATCAACGATAAGCACATCGAAGTCATTGCACGTCAGATGATGCGTAAGTGCAAGGTTGAAACCAGCGGCGATACAGAGCTTCTTGAAGGAACCGAAATCGATATCAGAGAGTTTGAGAGCGCAAACGAAGCAATTCAGGCCCGCATCGATGCAGGCGAACGCGATCTTTCTCTCGCAACCAGCTCGCCCGTTCTGCTCGGTATCACCAAGGCCTCCTTGCGCACCGAGTCCTTCCTGACGGCTGCGTCCTTCCAGGAAACCACCCGCGTTCTGACCGAAGCGGCGATCAACGGTAAGACCGACCACTTGCTCGGTCTGAAGGAAAACGTCATCATCGGTAAGCTCATTCCTGCAGGTACAGGTCTTGAGACGTATCAGGGCATTGAAGTCCGTTCGCACCGTAAAGCTGCCGAAGAAGCAGTCGAAGATGCAAGCGAAACCGAGGGCGCTGATGAAGCAGACCTGGATGCCGTGACTTCCGAGAGCGGCGAAAATGCCGCTATCGAAGAAGTCGTGAAAGTCGTTTCTGTTGAAGAATAACGAGTCTAAAATCTTTAAGAGGCCATCGCGCTTGAACGCGATGGCCTCTTTTACCGTTTTGACCTGCTTTGACAAAGATAATAAGGTGCATAATTGAAAAAAATTTATTTTTTCTCTTGACAAATGCATATGAAAGGTGCTATAATAAGTTGTCAAGTTGCGGAATGGGTGAATTATGCCATTTTTCAACTGGCGTTTCTGTGTCAGATGCGCGACTGGAGGCGCAGAAGACCAAACATGAATATTACAAAGAAGGAGGAAAACGATGCCAACCTTTAACCAGCTCGTGAAAAACGGACGGGCGCAGTCTGTGTACAAGTCCAAGGCACCTGCTCTTCAGAAGGGCTTCAACACCTTGAATAACGTGCAGACTGAACAGAGCGCACCTCAAAAGCGGGGCGTTTGCACGAAGGTCACCACTACCAGCCCTAAAAAGCCGAACTCTGCACTTCGTAAGATTGCGAGAGTCCGTCTGACAAACGGCATGGAAGCTACGACCTATATTCCGGGTATCGGTCATAACCTGCAAGAGCACTCGGTCGTTCTCATCAGAGGCGGACGTGTACGTGACTTGCCTGGTTGCCGTTATCACATCATTCGCGGTACGTTGGACGCTCAAGGCGTAGCAAACCGCAAGCAGGGCCGCTCCAAGTACGGAGCTAAACGTCCTAAGAAATAAGCCACGGCTTATTTTGTGCCGTCCTTGTGCTGTAATTTTCATGTTATTTTTAAACAAGATTATTTAGTTAAGCCAATAGACGAGCACTTACGAAATTATTTTCGAGTACCTGTGAGATCATATTTTTGTGAAGGAGGGAAGTACAGTGCCGAGAAGAGGTCAAATTTCCAAAAGAGATGTTCTGCCGGATCCGTTGTACAATTCCAAGCTTGTAACCAAGCTGATCAACAATATCATGTACGATGGTAAGAAAGGTGTAGCTCAGAAGATCGTCTACGACGCATTTGCCATTGTTGAAGCAAAGTCGGGACAGAATCCTCTCGAAGTGTTCACCGCTGCTCTTGAAAACGTCATGCCCGTGCTTGAAGTTAAAGCACGCCGCGTCGGCGGTTCGAACTACCAGGTTCCTATGGAAGTCAGAGCAGAGCGCCGTCAGACACTCGGTCTGCGTTGGATCACGTTGTTTTCCAGAACACGCGGTGAGAAGACCATGGCCGAAAGACTCGCTGCCGAGATCATGGATGCTAAGGCAGGAGCAGGTGGTGCCTTCAAGAAGAAGGAAGAAACCCACCGTATGGCAGAAGCCAACAAGGCTTTCGCTCACTACAGATTCTAATTTTACCGTGAAAAACAAGGAGAAAAACGATGGCAAGAGAATATTCGCTTGAGAATACTCGTAATATCGGTATCATGGCTCACATTGATGCCGGTAAGACTACAACTACCGAGCGTATCTTGTTTTACACGGGTAAAACCCACCGTATCGGCGAAACGCACGACGGCGCCGCTACGATGGACTGGATGGAGCAGGAACAGGAGCGCGGCATCACCATTACGTCCGCCGCTACCACTTGCTTCTGGAAAGGTAACCGTATCAACATCATTGACACCCCCGGTCACGTGGACTTTACCGTTGAGGTAGAGCGTTCTCTGCGTGTTCTGGACGGTTCTGTCACCGTTTTCTGTGCGAAAGGCGGCGTTGAGCCCCAGTCTGAAACGGTTTGGCGTCAGGCTGATAAGTATGGCGTTCCGAGAATGGCATACGTCAATAAGATGGACATTACGGGTGCAAACTTTTACCGTGTTGTCAAGATGATGAAGGACAGACTGCATGCTAATGCAGTTCCGATTCAGCTCCCGATCGGCGTGGAAAGCGATTTCCGCGGTATCGTGGATTTGATGACGATGGAAGCTGACGTTTACTACGACGATCTTGGTAAGGACATGCGTGTCGAGGCCATTCCTGAGGATATGAAGGATATGGCTGAGGAATACCGTGCCAACATGATCGAATCCATCGCCGAAACAGACGAAGCACTCTTTGAAAAGTACTGCAATGGTGACGAGATCTCCATTGAAGAACTGAAGGTTGCGCTTCGTAAGGCAACCATTGCCAACCAGATCGTTCCCGTTGTATGCGGAACGTCTTATAAGAATAAGGGCGTACAGAAGATGCTGGATGCAGTCATTGATTATATGCCTGCTCCCGTCGACATTCCTCCGATTTCCGGTATCAATCCCGATACTGAGGAAGAGGATTGCCGTCACGCATCGGATGACGAGCCTTTCTCAGCTCTCGCATTCAAGATCATGACCGACCCGTTCGTTGGAAAGCTTTGCTTCTTCCGCGTTTATTCGGGTACGATCGAAAAGGGAAGCGCTGTTTACAATTCCACGAAGGATAAGGAAGAGCGTTTCGGCCGTATCCTGCAGATGCACGCCAATGACCGTAAGGATATTGACGTTTGCTATGCCGGTGATATCGCGGCTGTCGTCGGCGTGCGTAACACCACGACCGGTGATACCTTCTGCGATGAGAAGCATCCCATCATTCTCGAATCGATGGAGTTTCCGGAGCCTGTTATCCGCGTAGCCATCGAGCCCAAGACCAAAGCAGGTCAGGAAAAGATGGGTATCGCACTGTCCAAGCTGGCTGAAGAAGACCCGACCTTCCGTACCTACACGGACGAAGAAACGGGCCAGACCATCATTGCAGGTATGGGTGAGCTTCACCTTGAAATTATCGTTGACAGACTTCTGCGCGAATTTAAGGTTGAAGCAAACGTCGGTAATCCGCAGGTTGCTTATAAGGAGACTATCCGTAAGGCAGTCGAGCAGGAAACCAAGTATGCCCGCCAGTCCGGTGGTAAAGGTCAGTACGGTCACGTCAAGATCAAGCTTGAGCCGAACGAGCCCGGTAAGGGTT
>JAFVYN010000131.1 GCA_017508605.1 Clostridia bacterium | reverse complement strand
GTTCTTCAGCGCTGCTTCCAATGCATCCGCAATGCACTGCGCACAGGCAGGGCCGACGGAGTTTGTCTCCTCGTAGTGATCCTCGCCGATGCCATCCGTGATGCGCTCGATGTAGGGCGCATCCGGGCTGAGCAGGAAATCGGAAGGCGGAACGATATAGCCAAGCTCATCGTTGCAAAGACCGATGACGATCATCTCATCGATGCCGTTTTCCTGTGCGATCTTTTCAAGGGCGAGGCGGCTCTTGACTCTCTTTTCAGCATCGGAACGAACGTCTGCCTTGAGAGCGTCCATGGTCATGCCGGTATACTTGAGGTAGGTGTCGAGGTCAAGACCCTGGCTCTTGAGACGGTTGTCATACTGAGCGAGCATTTCCTCAACTTCCATTTCATACATGATCTCGGGGATATCGCCGACGAGCTTCGATACGAGAACGTCAACGATCTCATCATCGGTCTCGCGGTCAGCGGCATCAGCCTTTCTCTTGCTGATTGTTGCCTTAACGTCTGCCTTGTATTCAGCAAAGGTTTCGAAATCGGAAACGTCCTTGGCAAATTCGTCGTCAAGCTCGGGAAGCTCAACAGCCTGGATGCTGTGAAGCTTGATCTTGAAGATGACAGCCGCGCCGGCGAGATCGGAAGCGCCGTAGTTTTCAGGGAAAGTTACGTTGATCTCGAATTCTTCGCCGATCGTGTGGCCTGCGACCTGTTCTTCAAAGCCGGGAATGAAGGAACCGCTGCCGAGCTTCAGTTCGTAGGATTCGCCCTTGCCGCCTTCGAATGCGACGCCGTCCTTGAAGCCTTCGAAGTCGATGGTAGCCACATCGCCCATAGCGGCAGCACGGTCGGTAACGTCGATTCTTCTTTCGTTTCTTTCACGAACCTTGTTGATCTCAGCCATGATCTCGTCCTCGGTAACGCGGACGGTCTTCTTGGTGAGGGTGATGCCCTGATAATCAGCGATGGATACTTCGGGCTTGAGGTATACGGTTGCGGTCATAACGAGACCGTTTTCGTCGATAGAGACGATATCAAACTCAGCCTTGCCGACGGTTTCAAGACCGCTTTCCTTGAGTGCGGACTCATAGGCTTCGGGGAGAACGTCATTGATGGCGTCTTCATAAAGGAATCCCTTGCCGTACATCTTTTCGATGAGGCTTCTGGGAGCCTTGCCCTTGCGGAAGCCGGGAAGAGTGATGTTAGCTTTCTTCTTGTTGTAGACTGCGGTAACAGCCTTTTCAAAGGTTTCGGCATCAACGGCAAATTCGATGACTGCCTTGGTGTTTTCAGGTTTGGTTACGTTTTTCAAGCTCATGATAGCTTTCCTCCGTCTTTCTGTCTTTCGTTTTTTGCAATCACATTATTTTAATGTATAATACGCCTTTTGTCAAGAGTTTTTCGGAAAATAAATGGGAGAAAATCTCAAATCGTCAGGTTTCGATCAAAACAGGAGAGAAATTCAGGTAATCTGCCGAAACCAGGTGGAAGTCAATGCCCTCAAAATGATGGACCGGCGCAACTCCGTATACGCCGTGGATATGTCCGTAATAACAACGCTTGACACCGTATTCCTTCATGCGGTCGATCAGGGGGCGGCATACGTAATGCTCAAAATACGGAGGAAAGTGCATGAAGACGATCTTTTCAAGAGTGGGATCCTTGACCGAGTCGAGGGAGAGTTTCAGACGTTCGGTCTCTCTTGCGACGATCTTTCGGTAATCGCTGTCTTCGGGGGCATTGGCGGAGTCGCTGTACCAGCCACGTGTTCCGCAGACGGCAACGCCCTCCACGATATAAGAGTTGTTCTGAAGAAGCTTCATGGTGGTGATCCCGTTTTCGGCAAAAAAGTCGGTTACTTTTTTGGGGGTGGTCCACCAGTAATCGTGGTTACCGCGCAGAAGGATCTTCTGACCGTTGAGGCGGTCGAGAAAGAGAAGGTCCTCGCGCGCTTCCTCAAGAGAGATCCCCCAGGAAAGGTCGCCGCCGACAAAGACGGTATCGTTCTGGGTAACGGTACGGTTTCCTT
>JAFVYN010000130.1 GCA_017508605.1 Clostridia bacterium | reverse complement strand
GCGGTCTCAAGCAGATCGACCCCATCACCCCTCACAAGGAATTTATCATTGATTTCTCCATTTACGATGCCATCGAGGCAGGCTTTGACCGTGTGGTCTTCCTGATCAAGAAGGAAAATCTCGACGCCTTCAAGGAGACCATTGCCGACCGCATTGCGCCCTTCACCAAGATCGACTTTGCTTTCCAGTCTCTTGACATGCTTCCCGAAGGCTTTGAGGTTCCCGCTGACAGAACCAAGCCCTGGGGCACGGCTCATGCCGTCCTTTGTTGCCGCGAGGTAGTCGGAAACGACAACTTTGCCGTCATCAACGCCGATGACTTCTACGGCAGAGAGGCATTCGTGGAAATGGCAAAGGCATTGAAGGAAGACAGAAGCGCACGCTATGTCATGGCAGGCTATATCCTTGACAACACCCTCACCGACAACGGCAGTGTCGCGCGCGGTGTCTGCAAGACCGAAAACGGCAAGCTCGTTTCGATCGAAGAACATACCAAGATCTACCGCGACGGCGAAAAGGTCTTCTGTGCCTGCCCCGTCTGCGATGAAGTACATCCCATTGACCGCTACAGCCCCGTTTCGATGAACTTCTTCGGCTTTGCGCCCGACGTATTCGATATCTTCGAGCGTGAATTCAAGAAATTTCTGACCGAAAGAAAGGGCGAGACCAAGGCTGAATTCTTTATCCCCCTGGCACTGTCGGGCGCTATGGCACAGGGCGAATGCACCGTTGACGTTTTCCCGACGAGCGCCAAGTGGTTCGGCGTGACCTATGCCGCCGACAAGCAAGGTGTTGTTGATAAGCTTGCCGAAATGACCGCTGAGGGCATTTATCCCGACGGTCTCTGGACCAAGCGCTGATGACACTCACCGATACCCTTCTTCGTGAGATCCTTGCCCGCTTTCTGATCAGACCCACCGCCATCACACCTTGCTCGGTGGGGCTGATCAACGCTACCTATTTCGTTGACAGCGACGAGGGTGCTTTCGTGCTTCAGCGCATCAACACCGCGGTCTTCAAAAACCCCCGCGGCGTGATGGAAAATATCGAAAAGGTCACCTCGCACCTTATAAAAAAGGGACTTCCCACACTCAAGTTTCTGACATGCGACGACGGGAACAATTATCTTGACTGTGAGCATGGCTTTTTCCGTGTCAGCCGACGGGAAAGCGGCAGGACCTATAACGAAACGACCCCCGAGCTGATGGAACAGGCGGCGGAGGCGTTCGGCGCTTTTCAGTACGCGCTCACCGACTTTGATGCCTCCACCCTGGTCGAGACCATTCCCGACTTTCACAATACCCCTGTCCGTATCAACGCGCTCTGGGATGCCGTCGAGCATGCCGATCAGAGCCGCTTTACCGCCTCGGTCGAGGCGCTCAAGCTGGCGCGTCAGTTCGCCGCGCAGGCATCCTATCCCATGACCCTGCTTGAACGCGGGGATCTCCCCCTTCGCGTGGTGCATAACGATACCAAGGTCAACAACGTACTGCTTCGCGAGGATGCCGAAGGGCTTGTCCTCGACCTTGACACCGTCATGCCGGGCAGTCTTCTCTTTGACTTCGGTGATGCCGTTCGCTCGGGCGCCTCTACCCGTCCCGAGGGCGACACCGATTATGAAGGCTTCACCGTCGATCTCCCCCGCTACGAAGCCTTTCTCAAGGGCTTTCTTAAGGGCATCCGCGGCACTCTGACCCCGAACGAGCAAAAGCTTCTTCCCTTTTCGATGTTCACGCTCGCTTATGAGCTTGGCGTACGCTTCCTCACCGACTATCTCGAGGGCGACGTCTATTTCCGCACAAGCTATGAGGACGAAAATCTCGTCCGCGCCATGGGTCAGCTGACGCTTGCCAAGAACGTGTTCTTCCGCCTTGACGAGCTTTCGGCGCTGACCCGTAAATATCAATTTCCCCAATAAAGAAACGTGAGGTATACAGTATGATCTTAGTCACAGGCGGTACAGGTTATATCGGCTCGCACACCGTTGTCGAGCTTCTGAAGACAGGCAAGGAGGTCGTGATCCTTGACAATCTTGTCAATTCCAAGCGCGAGGTCGTGGACGCGATCGAGACCATCACGAAGAAGCGCCCCGCATTCATTGAGGGGGACGTCTGCGACGAAGCAACGCTTACCTCGGTCTTTGAACGCTATCCCATCGACTCCGTGATCCATTTCGCGGGTCTCAAGGCGGTGGGCGAAAGCGTTTCGAAGCCCCTGGCGTACTATACCAACAATCTCGTCGGCACGCTGACGCTCGTCCGCGTAATGCAGAAGTTCGCCTGCAAAAAGCTCGTCTTCTCGTCCTCGGCTACGGTCTACGGTCAGAACAATCCCGTTCCCTTCACCGAAGACATGCCCCGTTCGTCGACCACCAATCCGTACGGCGAATCCAAGGTCATGCAGGAAAGAATACTTGAGGACATCGCCAAGGCGGACCCTGCCTTTTCGGTAGCCCTTTTGCGCTATTTCAATCCCATCGGCGCGCATGAATCGGGACTCATCGGGGACGATCCCAACGGCATCCCGAATAATCTCATGCCCTACGTCTGCCGTGTGGCAACGGGTCAGCTTCCGATTTTGAATATTTTCGGCAATGACTATCCCACGCCCGACGGCACCTGCCTGCGCGACTACATCCACGTGGTCGACCTCGCGCTCGGCCACCTCGCCGCTCTCAGCTATCTTGAGACCCATACCGGCACGGTAGCCGTCAATCTCGGCACGGGCAAGGGCTCATCGGTCATCGAGATCGTCAAGGCATTTGAAAAGGCGTCGGGTAAGCCTCTGCCCCACCGCTTCGCGCCCCGCCGCGAGGGAGATATCGCCGAATGCTACGCATCGACCGACAAGGCAGCCGCGCTGTTCGGCTGGAGAGCCACCAAGACCCTTGATGACATGTGCCGTGACAGCTACCTCTTCGCTGTTTCGGCAAAAACAGAATGACCCCGGAGAAAACGAATATGAAAGAATGCGCCCTTTGTTCCCAAAATATTGATCACGTAGAAGAGCCGGCTCTTCTCTTTATCGGTAAATACGGCAGACGCTATGAGATCTGCCTCGACTGTGAGGAGCTGATGGATACCGTTGTCTCCCCCGACGCCGTCGGTAAGGAGGACGCCGTAAAGACCGTTTACGGCTATCTTTTCAACACCTCCGATGATCAGAAAAGCCCTGAGCTTATCAGCTTTTTCGTCAAGCTCCTTGACGAGGATTCCGAAATGATGCGCGAGGCACAGGAATCCCTTTCCGAATATGAAAGAGAGGAAGAAGAGCGCCGCCGCGCGGCGGAGGAAGCCGCGAAAACAGCGCTTGAGGCGGCTGAGGATGCCGCGGTTGAGGCGCATGACGATGCGCTTCCCACCGAGGAGGAATTTATCAAGGATGAAACGAAGCCCGTTTCTCTCGGCGTCAAGCTTCTCTTTATGCTCTTATTCACCCTTCTCGCGGGCGGCGCCATCGCTTACGGTGTGATCAGAAGCCACGTGCTGTCGATCGTCATCGGCGCGATCATTCTGATCCTCGGCGGCTTTACCGCCTTCTCGAAGGACTGAGTCTCACAAACGATTCTATATCAACGATTTTTATAATAAAGGATACTATTTGCCATGGTAACACTTCACCCCCATGCCGTCCTCTACCGTGACGGCGCTTTTGTCCCCGCGACACCTGAGGATAAAGCTGCCCGCACCAAGACGATGGCGTATCCCATTCTGACAAGCCACAGCATCGGGGATGACCCCGATTCCCTTGCCATCCGCTTTGACGCAATGGCATCGCACGATATCACCTACGTCGGCATCATCCAGACCGCCCGTGCCTCGGGACTTACAGAATTTCCCCTGCCCTACGTTCTCACCAACTGCCACAACTCGCTCTGCGCGGTCGGTGGCACGATCAATGAGGACGATCACGCCTTCGGACTGTCGGCAGCAAAGAAATACGGCGGCATTTACGTTCCCGCTCACCAGGCTGTTATTCACTCCTATATGCGTGAGAATTTTGCGGGCTGCGGCAAGATGATCCTCGGCTCGGACTCGCACACCCGTTACGGCGCTCTCGGTACGATGGCGATCGGCGAGGGCGGTCCCGAGCTTGTCAAACAGCTTCTGAAACGCACCTATGACATTCCCTATCCCGAGATCGTCGCCGTCAGACTGACGGGCAAGGTGCGCCCCGGTGTCGGCCCGCAGGACGTAGCGCTCGCTCTCATCGGCAAGGTCTTCGAATCGGGCTTTGTCAAGAACCGCGTGCTGGAATTCGTGGGCGAGGGCATCAAGGAGCTTCCCATCGAGTTCCGTAACGGCATCGACGTCATGACCACCGAGACCACCTGTCTTTCCTCGATCTGGATCACAGATGAAAAGACGAAGGCATATCTTGAAAACCATCAAAGAGGGGATGCTTACAAGCCCCTTTCTCCCGAGGAGGGCGCGTATTACGATCGCGCGATCACGATCGACCTCTCCAAGGTCGAGAGCATGATCGCCCTGCCCTTCCACCCGAGCAACGTCTACACCGTGCGGGAATTTTTGCAAAACGCCGATGAGATCCTCGCTTCCTGCGAGAAGTACGCCGTCGACAACCTCGGTGTCAAGGAAGGCGCCATCGACCTTCGCTCCAAGCTGAAGGACGGTAAATTCTACCTTGATCAGGGCGTGATCGCGGGCTGTGCCGGCGGTATTTTCGACAATCTCGCGGCGGCGGCTGATATTTTGGCGGGCAAAGTGACGGGAAGCGGCGATTTCTCGCTGTCGGTCTATCCCGCCTCCGGCTCGGTCATGACCGAGGTCTTCCGCCACGGCATCGCCACCACCCTTGTGCAGTCGGGCGCAACCCTTCGCTCTGCATTCTGCGGTCCCTGCTTCGGCGCGGGCGACGTGCCGAAGAACAACGGCATCTCGCTCCGTCACACCACAAGAAACTTCCCGATGCGTGAGGGCGCCAAGCCCAAGGACAACCAGATCGCCTGCGTTGCCCTTGCCGATGCCCGTACCATCGCGGCAACGGCGGCAAACGGCGGTGTTCTCACCCCTGCCGACTCTCTCGATATCACCTACACCGAGCGGGAATACCGCTTTGACAAAGCGCCCTATGAAGCGCGCGTCTATAACGGATACCAAAAGCCCCTGCCCGAAACCGAGCTTGTTTTCGGTCCCAACATCACCGACTGGCCGACCTTCTATCCCCTTGCCGACAAGCTTCTTCTCTCGGTCGCTTCGCTGATCACCGATAAGATCACCACGACTGACGAGCTGATCCCCTCGGGCGACACCTCCTCTTACCGCTCCAATCCCGAAAAGCTCTCCTCCTTTGCCCTCTCGCGCAAGGATCCCGCCTATGTCGGCAATGCCAAGCGCACAAGAGAGCAGGAAGCCAACCGCAGAAACGGTAAGTACAATCCCGCGCTCGCCAAGATCTTCACTCTGCTCGGCATCGAAAACCCCGCCGACGTCATGCTCGCAAGCGTCGTGATGGCAGAGCGCCCCGGCGACGGCTCGGCAAGAGAGCAGGCGGCAAGCTGTCAGAGAGTGCTGGGCGGCGTCGCGAACATTGCCCTGGAATACGCCACCAAGCGTTATCGCTCGAACCTCATCAACTGGGGCATGCTGCCCTTCACCAAGAAGGGCGAGATTCCCGCCAAGGTGGGCGATTACCTCTATTTTGAGGGCATCCGCAAGGCTGTGGAAGAGGGCGACACCGAGATCCACGCTACCCTTGTTTCGGGTGAAACGCTGACACCTGTGACCCTGTATCTGGAAGCCCTCACGAAGGAAGACCGCGACATCCTTCTTGACGGCTGTCTCATCAACTATTACAAGAGATGATCAAACCCCCTGCCGATGACGGTATACGGTCGGCAGGGGGTTCTTCTCTCTTCGGCGCGGGGAATCGAAAGATGGGTGCATATCGCCAACCAATAATCTCTTTCGTTTTTTTCAGCCGCTTTTCTTTTTTCTTGACAACGCACCCGAAATGTGCTATACTTTTGCCGCAGTATACAGCAGTATTACGTATGAGGTAACTATGGACACCGTCATTCTGATTCTTGAAATACTCGGCACAGTCGCCTTTGCCCTGTCGGGCGCTATGGTCGCGATCAAGCGCGGCATGGATATCTTCGGCGTCGCGATCCTCGGTCTCACCACCGCTTGCGGGGGCGGGATCATCCGCGATCTTCTCCTCGGCAAGACGCCTCCCGCCGCCTTTGTCAATCCCGTTTTTGGTATTGTAGCGATCGTGACCGCCATCATCGTCTTTTTGCCCTCGGTCAGACGCATCTTTCTTCATCACCCGAAGATCTATGACCGCGCAAGCCTTACACTTGACTCCATCGGACTCGGCCTGTTCACCGTGATCGGCGTTCAGACCGCCCACCACGCAACCGAGGGCTTCAATATCTTTTTCTATCTCTTTCTCGGTGTGATCACCGGTGTGGGCGGAGGCGTCATGCGTGACGTGATGTCCAAAAACATCCCTTATATCTTCATCAAGCATATTTATGCTACCGCCTCCCTGATCGGCGCCGGCGTGATGACGGTATTTCTGGCATTTGACCTTGAGCTTCTCGGTGTGATCCTCGGCTCCGCGACCGTGATCGTGCTTCGTCTTCTTGCCGCCCGCTTCCGCTGGTCGCTTCCCAAGGCGCATGAATTGACCGAAGAGGAGCTTCACCGCGAAAGTGTCAAAAAATGATAGCCCTATCGGGCTGTCTCACCGCAGCGTGAGACAGCTCTTTTCCTTTTTCTTTTCCCATGACCCGCGCCCCTCTTTTTCACCCTTCCCCAAGGCTTGACAAAATTCTCTCTTTCGGTTTTATATAATGAAAGAAAAACCGTAAAAAGGGGTATGGTATGAACGTGATCTCACTGTTTTCAAGGCTTTGGATGAAGCTTTTTCACAAAAACAAACGGCTGTTTTACATCAACGGCGCGGATGCCCTTCCCAAACCGCTCTCGCCCGAGGAGGAAGCTGCCCTGCTTGAGCGTATCGAGGAGGAGGAAAGCGTCCGCGCCAAGCTCGTCGAACACAATTTAAGGCTGGTGGTCTATATCGCCAAGAAATTTGAAAATACGGCGGTGGGCATCGAGGATCTCATCTCAATCGGCACGATCGGACTGGTCAAGGCGATCAACACCTTCCGTCCCGAAAAGAACATCAAGCTCGCCACCTATGCCTCGCGCTGTATCGAAAACGAGATCCTCATGTTTTTGCGCAAGGGACAGAATCAGCATGAGATGTCTCTCGAAGAGCCGCTGACAGGGTCGGGGGACGGCAACGAGCTGCTGCTCTCCGACGTGCTTGCCACCGATGACGAGACGGTCTTTGCCCATCTCGAGCATGAAGAGGACCGCAAGGTGCTTCACGCCGCCCTCAATACCCTCGACGAGCGTGAAAAGATCATCATTTCGCTTCGCTTCGGGCTGATCAACGGCAAGGAGCTGACCCAGAAGGAGGTCGCCGACGCCCTCGGGATCTCGCAGTCCTACATATCCCGCCTCGAAAAGAAGATCATCAACCGTCTGCGCGAGGCGATTGGGGATAAAATCTGAAAAGAACATCTGTTCATAAAATATTTACAAATTTTCATGGCAAAAACCACGCACAAATGTTTGCTTTTTGGTTCGTTTTGTGGTACAATGTAGTCGAACCCCTCGGGATTTCCCGAAAACTGTCGATCCGGGAGGAAGACTATGGAAAAACTCACCTTCAAAGAGCAGGAAATGCTCGATTACATCAATCAGGTCATTCGCCGTTCGGGCTATTCGCCCTCGGTCCGTGACATTCAGGAGGCGCTTGGCATCAAGTCCACCTCGACGGTACACGCTTATATCGATAAGCTTGTGCAAAAGGGCTATATCCGTAAATCGCCCGGCAAGAGCCGTACCATCCGCACCAGTGAGGTCGAATCCAAGACCACGGGAGAATCGGTGAAGATCCCCCTCGTCGGTCAGGTCGCCGCCGGTACCCCCATTCTCGCGGTGGAAAATATCGAGAGGCACATCGACTTTCAGTTCACCGGCAAAAGCTATAACGTCAACGATCTCTTTGCCCTCAAGGTCAGGGGCAACAGTATGATCAACGCGGGCATCAACACCGGTGACATCATCATCGTCAAAAAGCAGGGCTATGCCGAAAACGGTCAGATGGTCGTGGCGCTTCTTGAGGATGAAGCCACCGTTAAGACCTTTTATCGCGAAAAGGATCATATCCGCCTTCAACCTGAAAATGACACGATGCAGCCCATCCTTACCAAGGAAGTCATGATCCTCGGCAGAGTGATCGCCGCCATCAAATATTTTGACTGACCGCAATGAAACATACCCAATACAATCCCTACGGTATTCATGAGCGCACAGACGCCTTTAAAAAATTCGGGCGCATTCTCGTCTGGGGTGGGGGAGGAGGCTCGCTTGTCCTCTTCTTTCTTCTCTATCAGCTTCTCGTCGCCAACGGCGCACCCTCCTGGCTTTGCCTTGCCGCGCATTATCTCACCCAGGCATTTTCGGTCTTTATGATGTTCGGCATCATGGCGCTCACCGTCATCGCCACCGCGCATGAGGAAAGCGCTTTGCGAAAAAGCCTCTTGCTTCAGGAGATTGCCGCTCTCTTTTCACTCTCTTTGATCCTTCGCATGGCGCTGTATTTTCTCACCGCCCTGATCGACGCCTCTTTTGACCTCGGGGGCTTCTATCTTAACGACGTCACGCTGTCCTTTCTCACCGAGGCATACGGCTTTCAGTTCTTGATGTCGACCCTCTCGGCGTTTCTCGGCGTTTTGTCAATGAGTATGGTCCTCCTGCTTTCGGCATACCTGATCAAACGTCTCTACCGTAAAGCCGCCACGCGCGGAGCGGTATCGGATGCCATGAAGAAAGCGCCCGTCCTCGTCTACCTCGCCGTATCGGGCTTTTTCGCCCTCATCAATACCGTCATGACCGTTATCGATCTTGGCTTTTCTCTTGATTTTTCGGTCATTTTCTCACTGCTGCTTCCCTACCTTGAGATCGCGCTCTTTACCCTTCTCGGCTACTACGTGATCTCGGAGATCACCGCAAGATGGAAGTCCTGAGAGCTTTTTCTGACAAGTATCACACCGTACGGGCGATCTGCCAAAGGGCAGATCGCCCGACTCCGTTTGCCCTTTTTCGTAAAGGAGCCAGCCGACAGCCGCATTTGTCATATCTGCACAAAACTGCCCCAAAAACTTATGAAGATTCTCCCGATTTCCTATTGACTTTAGCGCTTTAGTGTGCTAAAATGTCAATCAGTTATTTCATTTTCAGACTATTCCGAAAGGACGGTGCCCCATGACTGAACATCATCCCGAGACCGAAGCTGTTGACAGCCTCGTCAAAGCCCTTCTCTCCCTTCAAAGTGAAGAAGAATGCCGCGCGTTTCTCAGCGATCTTTGTACGATCCGAGAGCTTTCCGATCTCTCTCAGCGCTTTGAGGTGGCAAAGCTTCTCAAAGAAGGAAAGAATTATCAGGACATTTCCAAGCAAACCGGCGCCAGCACGGCGACCATCTCGCGTGTCAACCGCGCGCTTGTTTACGGAACGGGCGGATACCGTACCGTTCTTTCACGATCCGAGCATTGAAAGGATACCGTCATGCCTACCTATCAGACCTCTATCGATGCTACACTCTCCTCGCTCTACGCCTCCTACGGCTACTCGCTCTTCAACATGAGCAAATTCGAGGAATACGAGCTGTACGCGCAGAATAAAAACTTTCTCATTTCCGATCACGTCATCACCTTCACCGACACCACGGGAAGACTGATGGCGCTGAAGCCCGACGTCACGCTCGCCATCGTCAAAAACACCAAGGACGAGCCTGACGCGCGAAAAAAACTCTATTACACCGAAAGCGTCTACCGTGTTTCGCAGAAAAGCGGAACCTTCCGTGAGATCGAGCAGGCGGGCGTTGAGGTGCTGGGGGATATCGATTCCCTTTGCCTTGGCGAGGTCCTGACTATGGCGGAAAAAAGCCTTGCCGCCGTCTCGCCCGATTCGGTGCTGGCGGTATCGCAGCTTGACCTTCTGATGCTTGCCGTCAGAAAGCTCGGCATTCCCGCCTCCCGCGAGGGCGATATCCTCGATTGCGTGGGCGAAAAGAATCAGCACGGCATCGACGCCATACTCAAGGAAGAAAACCTCCCCCTTGAAAACGCCGATTTTCTGAAAGCGCTTCTCAGCCATTACGGAAAGCCCGCATCGGTGCTTGCGGGCATCAGACCCTTCTGCCAAAGCGAGGAAGCAAAACAGATCCTCACAAGCTTTGAAAAGATCCTCTCTCTCGTCGATCCCTCGCGTATCGCGGTCGACTTCTCGACCCTTGGTGACCTACGCTATTACAACGGCATCGTCTTCCGCGGCTACGTGAACGGCATTGCCGAAAACCTCCTGTCGGGCGGTGAGTATCACCGACTGATGCAAAAAATGAATAAGCGCTCGCATGCCGTCGGCTTTGCGGTCTATCTCGATCTGCTTGACGATTTCGGCAAGACCCTGGAGGCATATGACTGCGACGTGCTTTTGCTGTATCAGAAGGACACCGACCCCGCCCTTGTCATGAAACAAGCGGAAGACCTTCGCCGTAACGGAAAACGGGTCGACTGCGCCGCCGCGGTGCCTCAGAACAAGCGCTACCGCGAGATCATCACCCTCTGAGTACGAACAGAAAAGGAATTCCATATGAAACGAATGCTGAATATCGCCCTTCCCAAGGGAAGACTCGGCGAAAAGGTATACGGCATGTTCGAAGCCGCGGGCTTCGAATGTCCCTCCATCAAGGAGCAATCCCGCAAGCTGATTTTTGAAAACGAAGAAAAGGGCGTGCGCTATTTCTGGGTCAAGCCCTCGGACGTCGCGATCTACGTGGAACGGGGTGCGGCTGACATCGGTGTGTGCGGCAAGGATATTCTTCTCGAGTACACTCCCGACGTTTACGAGCTGCTCGATCTCGGGATCGGCAAATGCCGTATGGCGGTCGCCGCTCCGAAGGATTTTCACGATTCTCCCGAAAAGACCCTGAAGGTCGCCACCAAATTCTCGCATATTGCCGCCGATTATTACAGACGGCAGGGCAGAGACATCGATATCATTCATCTGAATGGCTCGATCGAGATCGCGCCGATCCTGAAGCTCTCCGACGTCATCGTCGATATCGTCGAGACCGGCACCACCCTCAAGGAAAACGATCTTGAGGTGCGTGAGACCGTCGTTCCGATCTCGGCACGTCTCATTGCCAACAAAGCCCATTTTCGCTTTATGAGCGATACCATTGAAACCATCCTGACAAGCTTCCGTCACTATCTTGCCAAGGACAAGGAGGACTGATTATGATCACCATTTACCGTTACGGCGAGGTCGACTCCAAGGATATCTTCTCCCGTGTCGTCCCGCAGGTGGACGTTTCATCCATCGTCGCCGATATCATCAAGACCGTCCGTCAAAAGGGGGACGCCGCCCTTCTTGACTATACCGAACGCTTTGACAAGGTGCGCCTTGACACCCTTGCCGTCAGCGAAGAGGAGATCGCGGAGGCATTTAACGAGGTCGAGCCGCGCTTTATCGAGATCCTCGAAAAAGCCGCCGCCAACATCCGCGCCTTTCATGAAAAGCAGGTCAGAAATTCCTTCATCATCAATACCGCGCCCGGTGTCGTCATGGGACAGAAGATCATCCCCGTTGACCGCGCGGGTCTTTACGTGCCCGGCGGTACTGCCGCTTATCCCTCCACCGTTCTGATGGATGCCATTCCCGCTAAGATCGCCGGTGTCAGAGAGGTCGTCATGGTCACACCTCCCATGAAAAACGGCAAGGTCAATCCCGTCATTCTCGCCGCCGCCCGTGTCGCGGGAGTCACAAAGATCTACAAGGTCGGGGGCGCGCAGGCAATTGCCGCTCTCGCTTACGGGACCGAAAGCATCCCGAAGGTCGATAAGATCGTCGGTCCGGGCAACGCCTTCGTCGCCGAAGCCAAAAAGCAGGTCTACGGCGAGGTCTCGATCGACATGATCGCGGGGCCCAGCGAGATCCTCATCGTTGCCGACGGCAACACCAATCCCGATCATGCCGCCGCCGATCTTCTTTCTCAGGCAGAGCATGACCGCCTTGCCTCCGCCGTCCTCGTCACCGACTCCGAAGCGCTTGCCAAAGCGGTGTCGGAATCGCTCGAAAGACAGATCCCCGCTCTTCTTCGCTCCGACATTGCCAGAGAATCGATCGACAAAAACGGAAAGATCATCGTTGCCGATACCCTCATGCAAGCCATTGAGATCGCCAACGAGATCGCGCCCGAGCATCTGGAGCTTCTTGTCGACAATCCCTTCGATTACCTCGACGCCATCCGTCACGCAGGCTCGATCTTTATGGGCAGAAACTGTCCCGAGGCGCTGGGCGACTATTTCGCGGGTCCCAATCACACCCTGCCCACCAGCGGTACCGCGAAATTCTCCTCACCCCTTTCGGTGGATGACTTCATCAAGAAAACACAGTACACCTATTACACCAAGGATGCCCTTTCTGCCGTTGCCGAGGACGTCGCCTTCTTCGCCACCAAGGAAGGACTCACTGCCCATGCCGAAAGTGCCGTGATCCGCACGAGAAAAGAGTAAGCCATGAGCCGTTATTTCAGTCAGAAATTCGCCTCCCTTGTGCCCTATACCCCCGGAGAACAGCCCAAGGAGAGACGATATATCAAGCTCAATACCAACGAATCCCCCTTTCCCCCCTCTCCGAAAGCCATTGAAAAGGCGGCTGAGGCAGCCCGAAATCTACAACTGTATTCCGATCCCACCGCCACGCTTCTTCACCGCGCGCTCGGTGAGACCTATCACCTGCCCGAAACCATGTTTCTCGCGACCAACGGCTCGGATGAGATTCTGAACTTCGCCTTTATGGCATTCTGTGACGAGACCCGCCCCGCTGTTTTTCCCGATATCACCTACGGCTTTTACGAGGTCTTTGCCGAGATCAACCGTATCCCGTACCAAAAGATCCCGCTGAAGGACGATCTTTCGATCGACGTCGGCGCCATGACAGGACTGCGGGCAACCGTCTTTCTCGCCAATCCCAACGCACCGACCGGACTGCTTTTGTCTCTTGACGATGTCGAGACGATCGTCAGAAGCACCGACGGTGTCGTGGTGGTCGACGAGGCGTACATTGATTTCGGGGGCGAGAGCGCCATCTCGCTTCTCGGACGGTATGACAACCTTCTCGTCACCCGTACCTTCTCAAAATCCCGCTCGATGGCAGGCGCGCGCCTCGGCTTCGGCATTGCCGATCCCACGCTCATCGCCGATCTCAACGCCATGAAATATGCCACCAATCCCTATAATGTCAACGCCATGACGATGGCGGCGGGCATTGGCTGTCTTTGTGACGAAGCCTATACCCTGAAAAACTGCGAAACGATCATCGAAAACCGCAAGCTTCTGAGTGAGGAGCTTCTCTCTCTCGGCTTTTCGCTCACCGATTCGATGGCAAACTTCGTTTTTGCCAAGCACCCGAGGTGTTCGGGCAGCATGCTCTATGAAGCCCTTCGGGAGGCAGGCATCCTCGTGCGCCATTTCAATACCCCCCGCATTGCCGATTACTTACGCATCACGGTAGGCTCGCGGACGGAATGCGAAGCCCTGATCGAGGCTTTAAAAACGGTCATCCCCTCTTTTTCGTGCTGAAGCACGCCATTACTACCGATGAGGACGAATTTATGAGATATTACGAAATGACCCGTTATACCAAAGAGACCAATATTCTTCTTACGATCGATCTTGACGGCAAGGGAGAATCCACGATCGACACCGATTGCGCGTTTTTGAACCACATGCTCACGCTGTTTGCCAAGCACGCGAGATTCGACATCACCCTCAAGTGCCGCGGCGATTCCGACGTCGACTACCACCACACCGTGGAGGACATCGGCATCTGTCTCGGCAAGGCTTTGAAAGAAATTCTCAAAGATAAGCGCGGGATCATGCGCTACGGCTCGACGATCCTGCCGATGGATGAAGTGCTGATCCTCTCCGCTGTCGACCTTTCGGGCAGAAGCTACCTCGGATATGACGTCAGCTTCACCTCTTACACCGTCGGCAATTTTGACGCCGAGCTTGGCAAGGAATTTTTCTTAGCCCTCACGCGCAACGGTGAGTTCACTCTCCACATCCGTCAGCTTGCGGGCGAAAACACTCATCACATTCTCGAGGGCATCTTCAAATCTGTCGCTCGCTCGCTTGCCGCCGCCGTGAAGATCGACACCGAGCATCCCGACGACATTCCCTCCACGAAAGGAACGCTGTAAATGACAGTCATTATTGATTACGGTGTCGGCAATCTCTTCTCGCTGATCAGCTCGTTTGAGGCGATCGGCGCCGAGGTCACGGTCTCTGCCTCTCCCGATATGATCCGAAAGGCAGACCGCCTCATCCTGCCCGGTGTGGGCGCTTTTCGTGACGCGAGAGAAAAGCTGATGCTTTCGGGTCTTGATAAAACCATCATCGAGGAGGTCGGGAAGGGAAAACCCCTGCTCGGCATCTGCCTCGGTATGCAGATGCTCTTTGACAAGAGCTATGAATACGGCGAATATGAAGGTCTCGGACTGCTTCGCGGCGAGGTGCGTCCCATTGCTGAGGTCATCGACCCCGCTCTGAAGATCCCGCACATCGGCTGGAATGCCCTTCATTTCACCCGTCCATCTCCCCTCTTTCGCTATCTGAACGAGGGCGACTATGTCTATTTCGTTCATTCCTACTACGCCTGCGGCTGTGAGGATTCTCTCATTGCCACAGCGGACTATTCCCATCCCCTCACCGCCGCCGTTTCCCATGGCTCGGTCTACGGCTGTCAATTTCATCCCGAAAAAAGCGGCGAGGTCGGGCTGAAGATCCTCAGAGCCTTTCTGGAGATCGACCCCGTGAAGGACACCGAAAGGAGTACGGTATGCTGATTTTTCCCGCCATTGACCTGTATGAAAAGAAGGCGGTCAGACTGTATCGCGGCGATTATAACCAAATGACCGTCTACAGCAACGATCCTTTGTCGGTTGCCAAGGATTTTGAAAAAGCGGGCGCTACCTGGATCCACACCGTCGATCTCGAGGGTGCCAAAGACGGCACGACACCGAATCTTGACGTGGTACGCGCCATCGCGCAAAACACCTCCCTCTCGGTTGAGATCGGAGGCGGCATCCGTTCGATGGAGACTGTCGAAGCTTATCTTGAAAACGGCGTCAGCCGTGTCATTCTCGGTACGGCTGCCGTGGAAAACCTTCCCTTTCTGAAAGAGGCGCTGAACCGATACGGCGACAGGATCGCCGTAGGTGTCGATCTCAAGGATCAGAAAATTGCCGTCCGCGGCTGGCGGGAAACGGCGGATCTTGATACCTTCGCCTTTTTGAAATCTCTTGAGGACATGGGCCTTGCCACCGTCATCTGCACCGATATCGCCAAGGACGGCGCGATGGAGGGCGCAAGCCACGCCTTGTACGAAACGCTGTCTTCCCGCTACCGCTTTCAGCTCGTTGCCTCGGGCGGTGTGTCTTCGCTGGATGACGTCAGAAGGCTCAAAGCCCTCGGACTGTACGGCGCGATCATCGGCAAGGCGTATTACACCGGCGCGATCTCGCTGAAGGACGCCATCAAGGAGGCTTTATGATCACCAAACGCATCATTCCCTGCCTTGATGTCAAAAACGGCAGAGTGGTCAAGGGTACGAATTTCAAGGGACTTTCCGACGTGGAGGATCCCGTCACCCTCGCCTCGCACTATTCCCTCTGCGGCGCGGACGAATTGGTCTTTTACGATATCACCGCCTCCAGCGAGGGGCGTGCGCTCTTCACCGATATTCTTACCAAAACCGCCAAAAAGGTCTTCATTCCCCTCACGGTCGGGGGCGGCATCAATACCCTTGAGGATTTTGACCGTGTTCTGAAATGCGGCGCCGATAAGGTCAGCGTCAACTCAGGCGCGATCCGGAATCCCGCTCTCATCGGGGAAGCCGCCAAGCGCTATGGCGACCAGTGTGTTGTTCTGTCGGTCGACATCAAGCGTGTTGACGGCAGATTCACCGTCTTTTCCAAGGGCGGCAGAGAAAATACCCATCTTGACGCCATCGACTGGATCCGTCACGGCGTTGACTCGGGCGCGGGCGAGATCGTGGTCAACTCGATCGACACCGACGGCGTCAAACGGGGCTTTGACCTTGAGATGCTGAAGGCAGTCGGTGACGCGGTCAACGTTCCCGTCATTGCCTCGGGGGGCGCAGGCTCAATTGAGGATTTCATCACGCTCTTCAAGACCCTCCCCACCGTCGATGCCGGCCTTGCCGCCTCGATCTTCCATTTCGGCGAGGTCTCGATCGCTTCCCTCAAGGAAGCGCTTTACCGTGCGGGCATTCCCACCCGTCTTACTTCATCTGAAAGGACATGATCCCATGATTGATATCAACAGCTTAAAATTTGATGAAAAGGGGCTGATTCCCGCCGTCGTCGTCCATGCCGAGACGGGAAGACTGCTCACCCTTGCCTATATGAACCGTGAAAGCCTCGCCATTACCCTGGAAAAAGGGCTGACCTGTTTCTTCAGCCGCTCCCGTCAGGAGCTTTGGCTGAAGGGCGAAACCTCGGGCAATTATCAGAAGGTGGTCTCCATCACCGCCGACTGCGACTGTGACGCGCTCGAAGTCAGGGTGCTTCCCGAAGGCCCTGCCTGTCATCTCGGCACCGACTCCTGCTTTGAAAATCCCCTTTACGAAAGCGATACCCTCCACCCCTTCACACTCGAGGGTCTGATGTCCCTGATCGCGGGCAGAAAGACCGACAAAAAGGAAGGCTCTTATACCACCTACCTCTTTGAAAAGGGCATTGACAAGATCCTCAAAAAGGTCGGTGAGGAATGCACCGAGGTCATCATCGGCGGTAAGGCGGGGGATAAGAAGGAGACGATCTATGAGATTGCCGACCTCACCTACCACGTCATGGTGCTGATGATTGAAATGGGCATCTCGCTTGACGATATCCACAAAGAGCTTGCTTCCCGTCACGTCATCGACAAAAAGGTGAAGCAAGAGAAGATGACGACATGATCCTCGCCGATTATCACCTCCACACGACCTATTGCGACGGCAAGAATACCCCGCGCGAGATGATCGAGGCAGCTATTGAAAAGGGTTTTGCGGCGCTCGGCTTTTCCTGTCATTCCTACACCGGCTTTGATCCCTCCTACTGCATCGCCCGTGAGGATACCGCGCGCTATCTTGAGGAGCTGAATTCGCTCCGTGAGGAGTACCGCGGCCGCATCAGGATCTTCATAGGCGCCGAGGTCGACGCCTATGCCGACACCCCCACGGAAGCCTTTGATTACCTCATCGGCTCGGCGCATTACGTCAGGACGGCTGGCGGCTATTTTGACGTCGACGCCTCGCCCGAAAAGACGCTCGACGTGATCAGAACCGAATTTCACGGGGATGCCGATGCCTATGCCGAGGCTTATTTTGAAGCGCTTGCTACTGTCGGACGGCACAAGCCCGCCTTTATCGGGCATTTTGACCTTCTCATGAAGTTTTCCGAGAGAACAGATCTCATCGACCCGACCTCGGCGCGCTACCGCATGGCGTGGCAAAGGGCGGCGGACACCCTTCTCTCACTCGGTATTCCCTTCGAGATCAACACCGGCGCGATCTCACGGGGCTGGCGCACGGCACCCTACCCCGCCCGCGAGATCCTCACCTATCTTCACAAAAAGGGCGCCCGCTTTCTTTTGTCGGGGGACGCGCACAGCGTCGAGGGGATCGGCTACGCCTTCGAAGAGGCCCTGCGCTATGCCGAAGACTGCGGAATCACCCGTTTTGAGAACGGTTTTATACAATTTGCACAAAAACAACAATGAAAAATTGAACTGTCGCAAAAAAGAGCATATTTCTATATAAAAAATGCTACTGACTTTTTTCAAGATCTGTGATATACTGAGAATGGACTCGGATATCACAGATCTTGTGTTTATCCGGATAACAAAGAAAGGATGACACAGTATGAAACGTATCATCAGCCTTTTGCTTGCATCCATCATGCTTCTCAGCACGTTGATGCTCGCCGCCTGCGGTGATGAAGTTACCACCACCGCCATTACCACAGATAAGGAGGGTCCCAACGTGACGACCTCACCCAACAGTACCACCAAAGATCCCGACACCTCGGTAACTCCCGTTCCGGATGCCGATCTTTACGCGCTTTACGTCGACGATATGAAAGATCCCGTCGGCATTGACAACAAAGCGCCCAACTTCAGCTGGAAGACCAATTCCGACCGCCTCGGCTGGTCGCAGGAAAGCTATCAGATCGTTGTCAAGAACGGTGACACCACCGTTTGGGACAGCGGCAGAGTCAAGAGCGATAAGTCTTACGGCATCGACTATGACGGTAAGGCTCTTACCTCCTCCACCGAATATACCTGGCAGGTCACCGTCTGGGATGACAAGGGACAGAAGTCCGCTTCCGAAAGCGCGACCTTTGAGACCGGTCTTCTCGAAAAAGGCGCCTTCCTTGACACCAATTTCATTTCGATGGCAGCTGCCGAGCTTTACAGCGGCACGAAGTACACCATTGACTTCGATTTCATCATCGACGTCGGTAACCAGGGCTTCTGCTTCAATATGAGCGACACCGGTACCTTCGCCTGCTGGCAGGTCAACACCTCGCTCGGCGGCGCGATCCTGCTCCGTCCTCACTTCAAGCAAGGCGGCAACTGGACGGCTTATCCCGGCGGTCCCGGTAACGTGCAGGCGGTGGATATCACCTCCGCTGTCGGTTATTCGGTCGGCGAAGTCATTGGCAAGACCGTTCACGAACGCATCGAGGTCAACGGCAAAGTGGTCAAGACCTATTTCGGCAAGGATGAAAACAGCCTGACCCTCGCCGCCACCTACACCCATTCGGCAAACCTTCCCCTTGTCAACATCGGCTTCCGTCACTCGACGGTAGCGGGCGCTGATACCGAGATCGCAACCTACGATAACATCGTCATCCGCGACAAGGACGGCAAGGTCATTTACGAAAACGATTTCTCTGAGTCTACGCATCATTTCAGCGGCTCGTCCTACGCAACCCTCGTTGACGGCAAGCTCCGTGTCGGTACGACCGATAACATTGCCGAAAACATCTATATCCGCACCGAGGCGAACGGTCTTCCCGTATTCCGCAAGGAGATCACCGTCAAGGCGGGACTTGTTTCGGCTAAGCTCTATTCCTCGGGTCTCGGCGTTTACGAATCCTTCGTCAACGGCAAGCGCGTGGGCAGAGTCTATGAAGACGGCTCGATCGAATATCACGAGCTGAAGCCCGGCTTCACCGAAATGGCTGACCGCAAGTTCTACAATACTTACGATATCACAAGCTACCTCACCGAAGGCAAGAACGCGCTTTCGGCGATCGTATCGAAGAGCTGGTGGAGCGACACCGCCGCCAACCGCTTCGGTAAGGAAGACGCTTATCTCGCAAAGCTCATTCTCACCTATAATGACGGCACAAAGGAAACCATCGTGACCGACACCACCTGGAAGACGGCATGTGCCGCCGCTGTCACCTACGCCGACATTTTCACAGGCGAAAGCTATGACGCGCGTATTTCTCAGGACTTCATGAAGGTCGGCTTTGACGATTCCGCCTGGACAAATGCCAAGATCAACCGTGAATTCACGGGCGAGATCGTCGCATGGCAGGGCTCGTTCATCACGGTCAGAGAAGACCTTGAAAGAAAACCCGTCTCGCTGACGGTCTTCAAGGGCGCAACAGGTGCCAATGCCAACGCCTACGGTAAGATCAACGTACTCACCACACAGACCGAGGGCGCCGTTACCCTCAAGGCAGGCGAGACCCTGCTCGTTGACTTCGGCCAGAACTTCGCGGGTTGGGAATGCTTCACCGTATCGGGCAAGGCAGGAACCGTTCTTTCGGTTCGCCACGGCGAGATCCTCAATGACCAAAACGGCGAAAAGTCCCGCGGCAACGACGGTCCCGGCGGCTCGATCTATAACGCCAACTACCGCTCCGCCAAGGCACAGACCACCTATATCCTCTCGGGCAAGGGCGAGGAGACCTATCATCCCTCCTTCTCCTTCTACGGCTTCCGCTATATCGAGATCACCGCGACTGACGATATCACACTTCACGCTGTCAGCGGTCAGGTCGTCACCTCTGTCGATATCGACACGGGCTTCATGACCACCACCGATAAGGATATCAATCAGCTCATCTCCAACGTTCGTTGGGGTATGTATTCGAACTATCTCTCCATTCCCACCGACTGCCCTCAGCGTGACGAGCGTCAGGGCTGGACGGGTGATACGCAGGTATTCGCGCAGGCAGGCTCGTATCTTGCGTATTCGAAGACCTTCCTTGAAAAATTCATGACCGACATGCGCGACGCACAGAACAACGAAGGCGCTTATGCCGGTACCGCACCCACGGGCGCTTACGCAGGCGCGGGTTGGGGCGGCACGGGCTGGGCTGATGCCGGCGTGATCGTGCCCTATACCCTTTACGTCCACTACGGTGACACCGACGTCATTCTCGACAACTGGGATTCGATGCAGTGGTACGTGGATGATTTCCTGATGGTCAAGGATGGTCCCGAAAACATCTGGGGCGACTGGCTGGCTTACGAATCGAACGACGGTACCATTCAGTCGATGCTATCCCGCGCTTACTACGCCTGGGATGCCCTGATGATGGCGGAAATGGCAACGGCGATCGGTAAGACCTCCGATGCCGAACGCTATATGGCGCTTTACGAAGAGCAGAAGGCAACCTTTATTGATCAGTACGTCTCCTCCACGGGCAGACTGAAGAGAACCGAGCAGTCGGTATGCCTCTATGCGCTCTATCTCAACCTTCTCCCCGACGAAAAATCCTATAATACCGTTCTTACACAGCTCGTCAACAACATCAAGGCAAGAGGCAATAAGCTCGGTACGGGCTTCCTCGGTACTGCCATCATCATGAAGACCCTGACGAAGATCGGCAAGAACGATATCGCGTACACCCTCCTTCTTCAGCATGATAATCCCTCGTGGCTCTACTCTGTTGATCAGGGCGCTACCACCATCTGGGAGCGCTGGAACTCCTATACCCTCGAAAACGGCTTCGGTGACGTCGGTATGAACTCCTTCAACCACTACGCTTACGGTGCTGTTGCGGGCTGGATGTTTGAATCCATGGCGGGTATCGGCGCAGATCCCGAAAATCCCGGCTTCAAGCACGTGCTTCTCACACCTCAGCCCGACAAGCGTCTCGGCTGTGAGGCAAGCTATGATTCGCCCTACGGCGTGATCAAGGCATCTTCTCAGTTTGAAGGCGATGCCTGGACCTACAAGTTCAGCCTGCCCGCCAATACCACGGCAAAGCTGACTCTGCCCAAATCGGCTTCCGATATCACGCTGAACGGCAAGGCTCTGTCCGCGCTGACCGCGGAAGACGGCGTTCTTTCTGTCACCACCGAAAACGGTGTTACCGTGATCGAGGTTGTCTGCGGCAGCTTCACGCTCGGTGCCAACCTGAAGTGATCTCCTGAGATCAGAAGCTTACTTCACAACCTAACATGTAACAATACCCGGATCACCCAAAGGGCGATCCGGGTATTTTCGTTTCTTTTGGAGATTTTTGTCTCTTTCTGTCTCTTTTTATCGTTTTTTGTCGGTTTTTGTCATATCCCTTACCCCTCGTCAAAGATCGGATCGGGATCGGTATAACTGCCGCTGAACACGTGAGCGGCTTCACGGCAGCCGCCATCACACAGTGCTTTTTTGTCACAGTCACGGCAAGCATCGGGAAGATAGTTTCGCCCTTGAAAGGCTTTCCAGTAGGGGTGATCCCGCAGCTTCTCAAGCGCATCGTAACGGCAAAGCCTTGTAGGGGAGTGGTTGCAGACCTTGAGATAGCCGCTGGGATCGACCACGAAAAAGCCTTTGGCGGCGGCACAGAGATTGCTCACACGGATATGCTCGTAGCGCTCGGGATGATCGATCGCGCACAGGGGAAGCTCGGTCCCAACGTGACCGTAACGCCCCGCCTTAGAAAGCACCTCCTCGGCAATATCGAGCATTTCGTTGACCTCCTCCCGCGTGAGGAGGTATTCTTCATTCGAAAGCCCCCGACCGCCGGGCAGAAAACGGTTGAGCAGCACATAATCCGCGCCGTTCAGAAGGGCGTAGGCGATGGTTTCATACAGCTCAGGGAGATTTTTCTTAGTCACCGCGATGTTGGCGTTGACCGTCACACCCCGCGCGTGCGCTTTGGCATAGAGCGACAGCACGTGTGAGACATTGTCTACACCGGTATGCTCATGAAAGGTCCTGAGTCCCGGCATGCTGACCGACAAAGGGATCTGCCACATCGCCAGAAAATCAAGAAAGCTATCATCGATCGCGCGGCCGTTGGAGATCAGATTGACAGAAGCCCCCTTGCCCGCAAGATAACGGAGGAGATCCTTGAGATCCTCTCTCATCAGCGGCTCGCCGCCGGTCAGCGTGAAGGTCTTGACTCCGTTTGCCATCAGCGTGTCAACCACAAGTTGCCACTCTGAAAAGGGCATCTCCTGAAGGCGGTAGCTTTCCTCTGCCTCCCAGGGGCAGGAGCAGAAGAAACAGCGGTGGTTACAGCGATAAGTCAGCTCAAGGACCGCAACCTCGGGAAGGGGGATCATGTCTCATCCTCCGCAAGACTCTCGCCGAGGATCTCCTTGATACAGAGTATATATCCCAAGGGACTCATCTCATACGAATGCTCCCCGATGAGCTGAGAAATAGTAACAGCACCCTTGAGAACACTCAGCGCGATACGGTGGCTGCTGTCGGAATAGTAAGAACGGTTCAGGTGGCTGTAAACCGTTTTGCCGCCCTTCGGGGTAAAGGCAAAGAGCAGAGTAACCTCATCCCCGTCACGGCGCTCCTCATGACAGGATTTCTCATTCGGAAGATGGTGGCGGAGGCAGTCGGGACAAAGGACCTTGATCTTCGCAAGCCCCATGAATTCATCGGCAAGCCAGCGGTACTTCTTCACAAGATCCTCGTTTCCCCGATAGACCGAGCCTGCCATCTTCTTGCCGCAATCGTCACAGACGAAGGTGCAGTCAACGTAGGTCGGCATCGCCATCGAATAGCACATGGCGCTGGGCGAGGAATTGTACTGAAAACGCTTGGTTGAAGCCGAGATCTTCGAAAGCGCGGTATCGATCTCTTCACGGCTCATGATCCATTCGTCAGAGCGGCGGCGGGAAAGACAGCCCTCGGCGGCAAGAAGACCGAGGATATAGCCGCAATGCCCCACCTCGACCGCGGCAGCCTCTTCAAAGGGCTCGACCGCGGCAAAAAGCTCCTTAACCTTTCTCCAATACGCCTCACCAAGATATCCGAGATACTCCTCATGCGGTTTCATGGATCGGCTGATGGCGTGTAGCTTCGATCTGACTGGAAAGCGGTTTTGGATAAGCTGTGCCATGATCTCGTCGGTCTTAAGATCCTTTTGTCTCGCAGAATCCCAGAACAGGTGCTGAACGTACGCCACGCTGTAAAATCCCGCGTAGTATCCGTAGTCCGCATAACCCTTCCATCTTTCCTCATCGGTAACGGGATCGGTATCCGATTGATAATATTTTCTCAGAGCGACAAACGCTTCATCATTTGCGAAATGCTCCCGCATCAGCGTCAGCACGGTATCGGGATCATACAAAGCACAGCTTTCGAGCAGCTCTTCTACCGAGGTATGCCGAAGAAATCCCGCGTCCTCCAGTAAGATTCTGACGCTCTCAGAAAGCTCTTTCTTCAGTTGGGTAAAATTCATTTGCTCCTCCTTGAATTGGTTCCGTTGTCAACCGTCAGTTGACAACGGTGATATCGGGAACGGTATAGCCCCCTTCATTGTGAAAGGCGGTGATCAGAACCTCACTGCCCTCGGGAATATCGCCCTCAAAATAGCGACATTCGAAGCTTTCCTCAAGATGGCTGTGTACCACGTTGCGTACCCCTCTGCCGTTTTCGTCAAGATGCTCCCTGACACGTTCGAAGAGATACTGATAAGCTTCCTCGGAAAGCGTCAGCGTGATGCGGCGCGTGGTGTGAAGCTCCTTCTGATAACGTGAGATCTGTGCCTTCAGGATCTCATGCGCCGTATCCTCGCGCATGAAATCGTAGATCACGATATTGTCACCGATGCGGTTGAGCAGCTCGGGTCTGCCGAGGGTCAGCTTGAAATAGTCCTCAATGGCACCCTTCAGCGTTTTCGAAAGCTCGTCATAGGACATCTTCGGATCGATCACACAGCGAAGCTTTCCGTTCTCGCCCTCGGCATAAACACCGAGATTCGAGGTGAAAATGATCACGCACTCGCTGAAATATACGGTATTGCCCTGTCCGTCGGTCATTCTGCCGTCGTCGAGGATCTGCAGGAATTTATCGAGGATCGAGCTGTGCGCCTTTTCGATCTCGTCGAAGAGAAGCACCGAAAAGGGCTTCTTTCTGACAGCGTTGGTCAGCTGTCCGCCTGCCTCATAGCCCACGTATCCGGGAGGCGCGCCGAGAAGCTTCTGATCGCTGTGGCTCTGCTTGTACTCACTCATATCAAAGCGGAAAAACGCGCTCTCATCCCCGAACAACAGCTCGGCAAGGGTCTTTGCCGTTTCGGTTTTGCCCGTACCCGTCGGTCCCGCGAAGAAAAGAACACCCTTCGGGCGCTTGTTGGCGCTGTCCGAACCCGACGCGATCGCGCGCTTGATCACACGGAGCGTCTTCGTAAGAGCGGGCAGCTGTCCCTTCACACGGCGCTCAAAATAGCGTATGCCGTCGCGGATCTTCTCTCTGTCCACCTTTTTCCAGGGATTTTCCTTGATGCCGTAGCGGTAGAGATCGACTACGTCGGTCATGGCGTGCATTTCGATGCGCTCGTTTTTACAAAGACGGCGCAGGGAGTTCAGCTCGGTAAAGGTAAAGCCCTCGGTCAAGCCCACGAAACGGTCCTGGATCCGCGCAAGCTCCTCGGGGGATTCGCAAAAATCCGCCATACCGCGCTGATAACAGTCGGGTGAGAAAAAGCTTCTGAAATTCTCGCCCTTCACAAGTGCCTCGCGCTCCTCCTTGGTGGGATAGCCGAGGGTGATGCACTTGCCGTTCGGATTGTTCAGAAAAAACCAGGCGGGCAGGTCATTGAGCTTGTTGACGATCATAACGAAGAGATTTTTTCGGATCCCGCCCTCGCCTCTCACATCCTTGGCGCCAAGAGACGCCTGCAAGATCCGTGTAAAGCTGTCGACCTCGCGTTGATCAAGCATATCGGGAGAGACGATCGAACGGGAAGCAAAGTCCATCACCACCACACTCGGCTCGAGATTCTGCTCAAGAACGGTCTTGATATACTGCGGCGCGGTCGCATCAGCCCCCTTGAAATCAGCATTAACAGTCGTTTGCCACACCGAAATACCGCAAAGGCGGCAGAATCGCTCGATATGACCGTCCTCCACGCTGTTCGAAAAGCCGTCAAGGGTGTTATAGAACACGATATTCTGATACGCCATGTCCTTGAAGAAGTGGTGGAGATACTCGTTGAGGCGCAGAATACTGCCCTTCGGGACACTGCCCTCCACCGGATACTGATAGCTGTCAAGCACGTTGCCCTCCAGAATGAGAACGCTTTTGACAGACGAAAAGATCGTAAGTTCACTATGCCATTTGGGGATATAGGTTTCCATATTGCCTTCCTATTCTTTTTTCAGGATTTGAGCCGTTGCCGTAAAAACCTGGGTCGGTGAATGCCGACCGAGATATGTCCGTCGGATGACGTAAAATTCTGAATCGGCGAGGGCGCGCCCGCCAAAGACTTCGGATAACGGCGATAGCGCACACGATACGCCTCGTCAAAGAGAAAGAGCCTTTGATTGTCCGAGCCGATGAGGGGGGTGAAGCGGTTTTCTTCCTCGCGGTATTCCCCGTCGATCAGCGCCGTGATGCCCGTAAGATCCGAAAGCTCCTCATATCGGTAGCCCGTATAGACGAGAATATCGCGGCTGTAGGGCGAGAGCAGAGCGATGAGACGCATAAGGTCGTCATGCTGCATCATGGGATCGCCCCCCGTCATGGTAAAGCCGTCGATCTTATGCTCGGCGGCGATCTTCGCTACCATCATGGCAACCGTTTCGGGGGTGGTGCGATAACGCTCGCTCTGATGCCAAAGCTCGGGATTGGAGCAACCCGGACAGCGTCTCGGACAGCCCGCAAACCAGATCGCCACCCGCTTGCCGGGTCCCAGGACCGTCACGGGATAGAGTAACCGTGCGACAAACATCAGACCACCGTTACCGTAAAATAGGCGGCATGCACCTGACGGTTGCCTCCCACCGTCAGACCGCCGAGCGAAAGCATATCGCCGTTTTTGAGAAGGACCTTGCCCATCACACGTTGATTGTTGACAAAGGTGTAATTGGTATTCGACAGCTCCTCAAGAAGCGCGCCTTCTTCCGAAACCGTGATACTGCAGTGGGTACGGCTGACGTAGGGCTTGGTGGCGAGATACTCCCCTCCCGTTTCGCTTCTGCCAAGCAGGGTGACGCCCTCCGAAAGCTCAAGGGTGTAGCTTCTGTCAAGGCTCGTCAGACGCACCGTCACAAGACTCTTGTGAACGGCATCGTTGATCACCGTCGGTCTGTCGGCGGGAATTACCTCCCCATCGCCGACGGCGGCGGGGTTCAGGGCGGCATCGGTCGGAGCGCCCGGTGTTTGCAAGGGCGTTTCGGGGCTACTGACGGTTGACACGGGGCTATCGACAGGCGTTTCGGGGCTATCGACGGTTGCCGTTGGGGTATCCTCACTACCATCGTGCCCTTTATCCAAAGCGACGGGAGTCGGAGCCGCCGTCACAGCGGGCGGTGTGTCAACAGCCTTTTGCAAAAGAGAAGAATCGTCGGGCAATTCCTCGGTATTCACACCGCGCACGTATCCCGCCGCGATCACGGGCGCGGAATCGGGAGTAGGGGTGATATCGGCAATATCCTCGCCGCAAACCCCGCATTTTCTCGCGTTGGAGGGATTTTTGGAGTGACAGTTGTCGCAGATGCGCACCATCGGGGTATGATCCGCCTTGAGAGCGGCACGCTCGGTCTCGTCGTCGGTGATCCTGACGTGCGTCAGATCCTGCTCACAGTCCACGCATTCCACAAGTCCGGGATAGTTCTTCTTGCCGCACGCGGGACAGATCTTGTATTTTTCATCATGTGTCATTGGGCTTCTTTCTCCTCTTCTCGTCTGTCGGCATCACCTGACGGAATTTCTTTCTCTGGTTGATCAGTCTCTTCTGGAAGCGCTCGGTGCGGGAAAGCGTCTCTTCGCCTTCCTCACCCACAGCAGTGCCGACGGTCTCGTAATCTTCGGTATTGATGATCTGCGCATATTCCGCCGTCGGGGGAAGCATGGTGATGCGGTCGGATACTACCACGCCGTAGGCACGGAGTCTTTCCTCGATCTCGGCAAAATCACGGCAAAAGGCTTCCATTTCCATACAGAGCATGTCGGTCTCCGCCGCGCTCGGCAGACGGTCGACACAGTCGGGTTTTCCAAGCTCCATGGTGATCTTGCCGTCATCCGCCGTCGTCACGTTCACTACAGTGCCGTCACGGTAGGTGTAAAGCGTATGAGAGAAGCGCTTGCCCGTCCTTTTATTGACGGTGCGCTCGGCAAGAACGTGATAGCCCATCTCGCGCATAACGGTGTTCAGAACGTCATCAATATAGCTTTCTTCATCGTCATAGGCGATCTCATACCGAAGGGCGCGCACGTACTGAAGGAGCATGTCAACACCCTGGCGGGAGCATTCGACCTCAAGGGGCGTGATCTCACACAGACGGCAGAGCGCGTGATATTCGCTCTTCAATTCGTGATATTCCTTCTAGTAAAGGGCATATTCCTCCATGAAATACCGTGCCTTTCGCATCAGGGGGTCATAGGAAAGCGCCTCAAAGAGCGAAAGTGATTCCGCCTCGGTCAGGGCGATCAGCGCTTCTCTTGCGCGCTTTCTGAGTCTTTGGGGATAGCGGTCATCTCGCTCGATGAGAAGCAGCTCACGGCGGTAGGAAATGCGCTTCTTTGCCTCTTCCTTCTTCTCGTCAAGATCGGCAAAGGAGACCGTCATGCCGCCCTTCAGCGTGTTTTCGATCGAAGCAGCAAGGCGTTCATTGACCTCCTCGCCCAGTAAAACCAGCTCTTTGTAGGCGGACTCGACCGCCTCAAGTCCTTGGGTAACGGCTTCCAGCGCCTCTTTTGCGACTTCAAGCTCGCAGTCCTCGGGAAGGGAGGCAAGCCCGCGCAGAGCAACGGCATCATCCCGATACCGTGAAAAGCGCTCGGAAAAACCGAGATCTTCCCCGTCCCGCTTCAGAAGAAGGGCGGCGTTTTCGAGATAGGAGGTCAGTGCCGAAAGCTTGGTGTCAAGTCCTTCGCGGACAAGAGAAAGGGACGCAAGGGCGCGGCGGCGCTCCAGCTCGCGGCGGCGCGCCTCCTCAAGCGCCTTTCTTTGTTCGGGTGTCAATTGATATCGTGAGGATTTCGGTCCGCTCATGGTAAATCTCCTTTATCTATGGATATCCCGCCCCGATCAGGTTGCGGGAGTTTGGTCGGTCGGTTGATCGGTCGGTTGGTCGGCTTGGGTGCGGTTGCCCCTTGTGATCACCGTCTGCCACTGGGTCATGATCTCGCCCTCGCCCAGTACCGTCAGCCACGCCTCAAGCTGTGCCGTCGGGGAGAGATCGGGATTGATCAGCCTGTTCGCAAAGCGCCTTAAGGTGTCGATCGACTCGTCGGCTCTCCGTTTGATGCCACAAGACAGCTCTTCCACCGTGAAAAAGTTCTGTTTGTCAACCGTCAGTTGCGTCTGACCCGACAAATAATATGCCATCAGATAATAGCGCACGTCACGGTGGTGGGCATCCTTATGAAAACGGTAGCTGTCCTCGATCGCGACGATATCGGCGTACAGCTTGGGCTGAGGGGTAACCATTCGCTCAAGATAAGCGCTGAGAAGCCCCGCGGAGAGAATGCTGTCCCAAAGCTCCCGGTCGGGCTTTCGGTCAGAAAGCTTTTGCAGCATATCCCGTCCGAGGGCGGACAGCGATTCATAGACCGCGCCCCGCCAGTAGACCTGCTTGAGATCGGGGTCGAGCTGCAGTAAAAGGCGCCAGAAAATGAGATCGTCGCTGTTCGGACGGCGCTTGGCTTCCTCCTCCATCGCCTTACAGCGACGGGCAAGCACGGGATTGACGTTTTCGAAATACGAGGAAAGACGGCTGAAAAACAGCTCGTTCTTGCCCTCTGCCCAATGCTCGCCGAGAGCCTTGACGAGGGAAGGCAGCGTGGTGTAGGTTTTCTTTTTGAAGGAATAGGGCGGGATCTCGTCGGCAAGAAAGCCCGCGCGGCTCTGCCCGGGGATCACCTGCTTTTCGCCCTTCAGCCAGTCCGCCACCTCCTGATAGGTCCAGCGGCGATTGGGATTGGTCTTATCGTGCCGCGCGGTGAGATCGTGATAGGTCAGGGCTAAGATCAGATCCTTCAGTTCCTTCGGCATACTGTCGGGAAAGGGGATCCTCTGAAGCGAAAGATACTGCATGATGGCATCCTCCGAGAGATGCTGATACGGGGTATGACCCGAAAACAGCTCGTACAGGGTGATGCCAAGGGCGTAGTAGTCACTTTCGACAAGATAGAGATTCTGAAAGACCTCGGGCGCGGAATAATCGTAGGTCAGACCGGTTTTGGTGACCCGCACCGTCATTTTTCTTTCAAAGGTCGAGCTGATACCGAAGTCAATGAGGACCACCGTACCGTCATCCTTCAGCATGATGTTCGAGGGCTTGATATCCTTATGCAGAATACCGTGTTCGTGAAGGGTGTGAATGGCTTCGTTCAGCTGGGGCAGAATGGCGGTCTTTATGGTCTCAAGATCAAACTGTTTGCCCGATAGCGAGCCGTTCGGATAATACGGCACGACCTCAAAGGGCATGCCGTGATACTGTCCGCGGAAGATCACCTTCATAATATGGGGGGACTCGATCTTGTCAAGCCGCTCCATCACCTCATGCTTGACGGCGTTATCACGGTGATAAAGCTTGACGACAAAGTCTTCGCCGTCACGCTCGGCAAGGTAGAGATCTGCCTCGCCGCTTTCGACCGACAACGCCTTCCGCATGCGAAAGCCACCTTCAAAGACCGTGCCGTAAGCGGGCTTTTCCTTCTCGATCAGAGTGCGCACCGCGGGGTTGACAAGGGTCTTTCCGCTTTCTTCCCCGACGCTCTGAAACAAAAGTACGATCTCGGGATTGATCAGTGTCTCTTTCATAACGGCTCCTTTCTTTCGGGTTTTAAGGGTCAATGGGATTCTGACAGACGGATCTTGCCGTCGATACGAACCACGCGCTCGGACATCAGAAGATGGTAAAGCGCTTTGTCGCAGGAAGTCCGCATACGGGGTGACATCCGTTCAAAGCCGAACACACGCACGGTCTCAAGGAAAAGCTCCTCGGGGAGAACGCCAAAGGTCTCCTTGACGATCGTTGCCATCGCCTCGGCAAGCTCCGCGGTAGCAATATGATCAAAGGTTCTTGGCTGTGTATCGGGTGCGGGGATCCGCACGGTAACGGGATCCTCGCTTGACAATACGAAGAAATTCTCTTCAAGCTCGGTAAGACTCCCGCTCTGAAGAAGCCCATCAAGAACACCGTCGAGGATCCGTCTGACGTTTTCGGTCAGCTTACCCGCGCGGAAAGAGGGCGCAAGGCGCTTATAAAGAAGCTCCTTGTGGATCGGCGCCTCCACACCGACCAGATACAGCATGCGGTCGGCGATCACGGTATTCTTATCGTTTTTGTCACGAAGGGAGGCGCGGAAGCAGTCTCCCTCACGGTAATAGGTAAAATGATAGGGTATTTCGCAACCGTTGGTTGCGTTTTCACGGAATTCGGTTACGATCTCGACGGTTTCTTCGTTGTGTTCGCAACCGTAAGTTGCCTCTTCAATATCTTCGGTAACGACCGTGCCGTCGGTTTCGTTCTTTTTCTTCACGCAGTCGGCGAGGAAACGAAGTAAGGACTTCTCTTCCCCCTCCCGATCCTTCACCCATTCATTCACCCAGGCGTAATAGACATTCCAGCCCATGCCCCGAAGGGTCGAGATCCGAAGCTCTTCACGGTCGCGCGCGACGGGATTGGCGGCATATGAGCCGCCGTCGGTCATGATCGCGGCAATCGCTCCCTTATGCTCGGGATGATAGACCGCAAGATCCACACGGCAGTCCGACGAGCCGAAGCGACACCTCGCGCGGTAGCCGTTTTCTGTAAGAAAACGGGCAATGCTGATGGGGAAGGGGTCACGCTCTTCCTCTTCGACGTCCTTTTTGTCGAACGCTTCATCGGGATGAAGCGCATAATCAATATAACGGTAAAGCAGATGCACGCCCGCCGACTCGGTACGGGAGAGATCAAAATCCTCGGGCATGACCGAGCCGATCAGCTTGATATTGTGCTTGGCACGGGTAATGGCAACGTTCAAACGCCTCTCGCCGCCGGGCTTTGACAACGGTCCGAGATTCAGGGAGAAGCGCCCCTTTTCGGTCTTGCCGTAGCCGATCGAAAAGATGATGGTATCCCGCTCGTCACCCTGCACGTTTTCAAGATTCTTGACGAAAAACGGCTCGGTATTACCCTCCGAAAAGAAGGCTTCATGCTCAGGATGGCTGAGTCGGTATTCTGTCACCGCCTTTTCAATGGCGCTCTGCTGTTTTTTACCGAAGGCGATGATGCCAAGGCTTCGGTCGGGATGGTTGCGGATGTGTTTATCAAGCATTCTGACACACGCCTTCGCTTCCTCGGGATTCTCCGAAAGCTTGGGGATGTATACGCCGTTTTTCACGTACACGTATTCTACCCCCGTATCAAGCTCGTCGTCACTCGGTGAGGGGAAGGTGATCAGACGGTTTTCGTAAATATGATAGTTCGAAAAGGCAATGAGCGATTCGTGTCGGCTTCGGTAGTGCCAACGGAGCATATGTCTGTCCATGACCTCGGCGGCACACTCCAGAATAGACGCGCCGATCTCGTTCGGGGTATCGTCATCCTCTTCGCTATCGGGATCATTCTCGTTTTTGACCGAGAAAAAGTCAGTCGGGGGAAGCTGGTGGGAGTCGCCCACCACGATGACCTGCTTACTGCGACGGATCGCGCCGATGGCATCCTCGGGAAAGAGCTGGGATGCCTCGTCAAAGATGACAAGGTCAAAGCTATAAGCGTCACGCTCCAGGAAATAGGAGACCGAAAGAGGAGACATCATAAAGCAGGGCTTCAGGGTCATAAGAAGCTGCGGAATCTGAGAAAACAGCTTACGCAGGGGCATGTGGCGGCGCTTTTTCATCTCTTCCTCGAAGATCGAAAGCTCGTCCTCGCCGCGCCAGTTTCTTTCACCCCTCGGAATACGCTGTGTCACAGTAAACTTGACTCTGCGCCTTGCGATCGCGATCGAGCGCTTGTCAAGAGAAGAAAAGCGCGAGGCATCGGTCAGTTTTTTCTGCCGTGTCATTTCCTTCAGAATGGGGCGCTCTTCCTCAGCGCGCCGTAAAATGGCGGCATACAGACTCTTGCGAAGCACATCCGCCGCCGGATCGGTGGGATCTTTCTCCTCATATTCAAGCACGAATGCCGAAAGCCCGTGCTTGGCGAGTTCGTTGAAGGCAGACAGTAAGGGAAGCGCGTGTTCGATCACGCCGTGCGATTCGAGAAGCCTTGTCACAAACGCCTTCAGCAAGCGGATCTTTTCGCCCTCAAGGTTACGCGAGGGGAAGAGGCGCGTGAGCAGTGAAAGAGCGTCCTTTGTCGCTCTCGCTTCCTCCTTCAGCGCCTTTGACAGCGCCCTTCCCTCCTTGGCGACACCGAGAGACAGTACCTGGTGGTAGAGCGCGGGCGCCTCTTTCACAAGGGGGGCGAGGGTAAACAGCAAGGACAGTGCCTCGGGCAGGCGTCCGCGGGTAAGACTTTCCGTTCCGATCAGCTCCGACAGGGCTTTTTCGCCGCTCTTTACCTCGGCTGAGAGCGACATACGTCTTGACAGGCAGGAAAGAAGACTCTTTTTGTCTTCTTCGCCAAGCGGATACTTCAGATGCGAGGCGAATTCCCTGTCAAGCTCGCCGAGAGCCTTGAGACTCTGAGCGCTTTTCACAAAAGAAAGCTCCATCGTCACAGTATCGGTATGCTCGTCCGTAAGCGGCATATCGGAGGTAAGGGCACTCAGGGTCTGAAGAGCGTGCGAAATACCTTCAAGCGCCTTTTGGGTCTTTTCGGTATTCCGAAGAGAAAAGGGGGTGCTGAAATAGGTTTTGATTGCGTTCGGCGGTGTGCCGATCGCCCGAAGACCGTCAAGAAACTCAAGGCTCTTTTCGACAAGGGAAAAATCGGTATGTGCCCCACGGTACTGAAGAGTACAAAGCTCACGAAGATGCGCTTCATATCCCGCAAACTGCCGCCTTGCGATATCATAGGCTTCCAGCCGCTCAAAGAGGGAAAGGATCTCGTCATGCGCGGGAACACCGCCGTTTTTGGTATAGGTACGGAGCAAGCGCACGGTATCGCGCTGTCCGTTTTTCTGAAAGATCGAAAGGCGCGCAGGTACTTCGGTGCCGTAAGCCTCACGAAGACGGCGGTAGGGCAGCTCAAAAACACCACCCGTCCAGGTAGCGACAAGCTCCGTTTCGATCGCCGTAATCACCTCGGCAACGGTACGTGCCGCTCTGACACGTCTCAGATCGGCATTGGTATCACGGGTATACCACGAGGGCGCGATCAGGACACGCTCCCCGATCACGGGAAGAAAGGCTGCCAACTCCCGAAGGGTGGCGAGGTTTTTCTGAAGTGCCGTACGGGTCAGAGCACTAAAGCTGTCAGATGCGCTGTTCAGAAGCTTCAACGCGTCAAGAAGCCCTTCGGCAAGAGAAATGGCGCTCATGACCTCGCCTTCGCCAAGCTCTTTCTTGCCGCTTTTCTCCAAAAGCGCCTTGTACACCGCGTCGCGTTTCAGAAGGAGCATAAGACTTCTCTTGCGGATCTGCCAGCTTTCCGCCGAAAATCCGTATATACTGTCATAAGCGGCGCTTTCGATTCTCTCTTCCAGCGCTTCTTTTTCGCTTATAGCATTCACAAGACCCTCGCAAAGCGCCATCACGTCGCCCGCCTTCTCGCCCGAGAGCGCCTCTGAAAGGGGCTTCGGAAGAGCGGTTGCGGCATCCAGCATGTCCGCTACCGTATCAAGAGCGGAAAACGGAAGATCGTCAAGGGAGATCTCATGCTCACGTGACAGACGAAGCAGTGCCACAAGGCTCTTGCCGAGGATCACAAGCGCGCCCGAAAGAGCCGCTACGTCATCAGGACCCGACAGCGTCAGTCCGAGAAGCGCCGTGGGGATCTCGCCATAGGTACTCCGGTATTCCCGTCTGACACCGTCATAACGCGCCGCCAGGCGGATGAGGGAGAGAAGCTCCTCCTCGCTTTCGGGAACCGATGAGATCAAAATCTCGGGAAGAAAAGAAAGCTCCGAAAGGTTACTGAGGCAGAGATAGGGTGTCGCGGGATAAAAGGAAAGCGGGGTATGTAAGGCACGGTGATAGCCGTTGAGAGACTGCTTCAATTCCTCCAGCTCGCCAAGAGCCAGCTTCTCACGGTCATTCAACCCCGCCGCACGTGTCGAAAAGGCAAGCTCAATATCCTTTAAGATCGACAGCTTATTCGCCTTGTGCGAATGAATGTCCAGGCAGAAGGGCGCAAGCCCCACCTCGTAAAGACGGCGGTATACCACCCGAAGCGCGGCATTCTTGCTCGATACAAAAAGAACCTTTTTGCCCCTCAGCATGGCATCGGCGATGATATTTGTAATGGTCTGGCTCTTACCCGTACCGGGCGGGCCTTCCATCAGAAAGCTTTGTCCCGCGCGTGCCGCGAGGATCGCCTGCATCTGGCTGGAATCGGCGCTCATCACCTGCGCGGTCTCAAGCGTAGCGATCGCGTCGGGATCTCTTTTTTCAAGGGGCGGAAGGGGTCTTCCCTCGGCAAGCGTTTGCACGAAGGGATGCTTGATAAGAGCGTCCTTGTGCGCCATCAGATCCTTGTACATGCTGATCTTCTGGAACATCACAAGTCCAAGACTTGCCTCACGGGTGATCTGCCAGCCGTGTTCCTCAGCAAGCAGCTCGATCTTTTCGAGATACCCCTCAAAGGTATCGTGATTTTCGTTGAATTCGGGAAGGATGATCCCCGCCTTTTCCATCATGAAGGCAAGCGCTGGATTCACCACGATGTCATCGTCGGTCTTTTTGACGGTAAAGGGGTCGTTGGGGCGCTTCTGATTGACGTCGACCGGGACGAGAAGCAAGGGAGACTTGACAAAGGGAGAACCGTCAGCACCCTTCTTGCCGTCCTTCCAGATGACGAAGCCGAACACGAGATGCAAGATATGACAGCCCTGTTCTTCATGCGCCAGACGGTTGCGGCGACGCATATGCGTCAGGGTCTCGCTGACGTTACGGTATTCACCGCGGTAGCCCACGTCCCCGACGGTGACCGTCACGGGCTTTCCGAGAGCTGACATCAGCGAAAGCAGTGCCCAGGCGCGGGGAGCGGTATCTCTCGCGATCGGTCGCTTGAAGCTCAGCTCCTTGCCCGACACCATCGCTTCAAATAAGCTTTCCGAAGCAGGCTCGGTGATGTCAAGGGTCTGTCGGCTTGATTTCCGATAATGGATCATACGGTTTGAGCGGCTTTGGTCGAGAAGCTGATTCGCCCAATACTCAAAGCGCTTCTCTGCGGGATCTTTTTTTGCCACGGTGATCTCCTTTCCGACAAAATCCGACAAAATACGGCAAATTTGTCTTATTTACGTTTTGTTTTCTTTCTTTTTTGAAGTTATTTTACTTTTCCTTGCCGCGTTCCTCT
>JAFVYN010000129.1 GCA_017508605.1 Clostridia bacterium | reverse complement strand
GGTATCATCGATTGCCATAGGCAAAAACCAATAACACATAAGTGAAATGCCCACTATGAGCAGTACAGCAATGATCAGTGTGAGTGTCAGAATCAGTTTTTTATGTTTCATCTTGATGTTCCTTTCATAAAAGAGCGCTCATAATCCATCGGAATCTGCGACTTTTCAGCTTTCACGTGAATAGCCGATCTTTCTCTATCATTGTCACGCGGCTTTTGAATTGTTTGCAAAAAGCCGCCCTGCCGTGAAGACAGGACGGCTTTTACCGTTTTTATTTCTCGTCGATCTTGGTGTACAGGATCGCGATCTCGCCGAGGGTGAAGGTCTCGGGGAGAGTGATGGGCTTCCACTTGGCTTCGGGAAGCGACAGCATCTTTCTGAGCGCTTCGGTACCAACGGGGATCACGGGGGAGAAAAGGTTTGCCATATTGGCGATCATATAGAGGCAGGTTGCGGTAATATCGCCAAAGCGGGCAAGATCTTCCTTTGCCGCGACCCAAGGCTTTGCCTCGTCATAATACTTGTTGGCATACTGGATGAAGTCGACCATTGCCTCGGTTGCCGCGCGAAGCTCACCTTTTTCCATCAACGCGCCCATATCGGCATAAAGCTTTTCCACATGCTCGCGAACGCCGTCCTCCACCTTGCCCGCGGGAACAACGCCCCCGAATTTCTTCACAAGGAAGGACAGGTTGCGGTTCACGAAGTTACCGAAGCCGCCGCAGAGGAACTTGTTGAAGGTCGTGATCATATCGGGGATCGAGAAATTGACGTCGCGCTTTTCGGGATTGTACAGCATCGTGTAGAATCTCACCGCGTCGATGGGATAGTTCTCGGCAAGATCGGAAACCGAGATCAGGTTGCCCTTCGATTTCGACATCTTTTCGTCGTTCATGTTGACGTATTCGCTCGATACGATGTGTGTGGGCAGCTGCATTTCGGGATCGATCGCCATCTGAAGCGCGGGGAAAATAACGGTGTGGAAGGGAATGTTATCCTTACCGTGTACGTAATATGCCGAAAGACCCGAATCGGTCTTCATGAATTCCTTGAAATCAATGCCTCTTTCCTCGCACACTCTCTTGCAGGTGGTGAGATAGCCGAGAACGGCTTCAAACCAGACGTAAACACGCTTGGTCTCATAGCCGGGCAACGGTACTTCCACACCCCAGTCGAGGTCACGGGTGACCGCTCTGTCGGGAAGACCCTGCTCAAGATACTTTCTCGTTTCGTTAACGGCATTCCAGCGCCAGTCACTGCCGTGCTTTTCGGCAAATGCCTCAATTCCCTTCTGGAAGGCGGAAAGACGGAACATCAGATGCTTGTTGGTGCGCTGAACGGTCGCCTTCTTACAGGTGCGGCAGACCTTATCGGTCATCTTGTCGGCATCGAAAGTCGCCATGCAGAATTCACACTGGTCGCCGCGGGTCACCTTGCCGCAGTCGGGACATTTGCCCTCAAGCTCACGGTCGGAGAGGAATTTTCCGCATTCTTCACAGTAGTCCTGCCCCTCGGTGGTCTCATACAGATAGCCGTTTTTGTCGATCATGCGGAGGAATTCCTGCACGGTTGCCTTATGATAATCGGTGTCGGTATTGGTATACAGATCAAAGGTGAACATCATCTTTTCGAAATTGTCCACGAATTCGGCATGATACGTGCCCGCGATCTCGGCAGGCGATCTGCCCTCCTTCTTAGCGCGCTCGGTAATGGGTGTGCCGTGCATATCGGAGCCGGACACCATAATGGTCTCATATCCCATCATACGGGAAAAACGCGCGAGAACGTCGCTGGGCAACAGGGCAGCCAGATGGCCCACGTGTAAATGATTGTTGGCATACGGCCATGCCGTGCCGATCAGAACTCTTTTGGTCATATCATATCCCCCACTTGTCTTTGGTTCATTCATTCTTTATAGTGTAACAGAATTTTTCCGATTTGTCAAGAAAAAGACATTATTTTTCCTTATAATAGAGCATGCAGTGACAGTAGCCCTCAAAATCGGGATCGCGGATCTGCTCACGGAATTCCTTGCACATGCATTTGGTGTCATCGGTCGATTCCATGCGGCAGGGACAGTAGCCGCCCCGTTCCTTCAGACCCTCCTGCACGATCCTGACCACTTCTTCATTTTCATTGAAACGAATCTTCATATCGCTATCCTTTCTTTCGGTTCTGTCTCTATTTTACCCCAAAGCCCGATAAAAAGCAAGACTATTTTCAAAAGCTTTTGCATATATTCGGGTATTCTGTATCGTGGAGGCGGTTTGCTTGAACAAAAAGGAGCTATCCCGGTTTGTCTGCCATACGCTCATACTGACGGCAGTGGCGATCCTGATGCGCTCGGTCTCGCTTTCCTTCAATCTGTATCTGAGAAGCGCATTGGGAGAAGAGGGCATCGGGCTGTTTTCCCTCATTATGAATCTCTTCTCCTTTGCGGTCACGCTGGCATCGGGTGGGGTCACCCTCGTCACCACCCGTCTGGTTGCCGAGGCTCTCGGCAGAAACCGACCGAGCGAAGCCAAAAGTGCCTTTCGCAAATGTCTTCGCTACGCGCTCTTTTTCGGAACACTCGCCTTTTTTCTTCTTTTCAGCCTGTCGGAGCTTCTCGGACAGCGTCTGCTTCATGATACCCGCACGATCCCTTCTCTCAAAGCCCTTGCCGTAAGCCTTCCCTTTTTAGCGCTTTCCTCTTCGTTTTCGGGCTATTTCACCGCCGTCCGCCGTTCGGTCAAATCTGCCGCCGTTCAGCTTGGCGAGCAGTTCTGCCGCATCTTTCTGACCGTGATGGCATTCACCCGCCTTTCCCCAAAGGATCTTGGCTCCATGTGCCTCTTCGTGGTGCTGGGCAGCGTGGTTTCGGATATCATTTCCTGTCTTGGCTCGGCTCTTCTTTTCTTTCTCGATGAAAAAAAGCACAATCGCGCCACACCCTCCCGTCTTCCCAAAAGCTTTCATAAGACCCTTCTTGCCATTGCCCTGCCCGTCGCCTTTTCGTCCTACTTTCGCTCGGCGCTTGTCACCGTCGAGCATTTGCTCATTCCCAAGGGACTGGTACTCTTCGGACTGAGCGAAGGGGAGGCGCTGGCGGCATTCGGCGTGCTTGAAGCCATGGCTCTGCCAGTAGTACTCTTTCCCTATGCCCTGCTGACCCCCTTTTGCACCCTTCTTGTGCCCGAGGTCGCGCGCCATCTGGCATCGGGCAACCGCAAAGGCATCGAGACGACCGCCGCCCGTGCCATTGACTTCACCCTGCTGTTCGGCATCGGCGCCACCACCGTTCTTCTGACCTTATCGCACAGCATCGGCGGGATCCTTTGCCAAAGCGACGAGGCGGGGCTTCTTATCGCCTCTCTTTCTCCCCTTCTGCCCATTATGTACACCGACACCGCCGTCGATTCCCTTCTGAAGGGCACGGGGGAACAGCTCTTCACGATGCGCGTCAATCTCTTTGACTCGATCCTCGGGGTCCTTCTCGCTCTCATCACCGTCCCGCGCTATGGGATCTTTGGCTACGTTTTCAACATCATTCTCTGCGAGATCATCAATTTCTCCTGCAGTATCACCCGACTTTACCAAAAAGCGCCCCCAAAGCTTTCGCTGTTTCGCTCCTTGGCGCTCCCTTTGTCAGCTTCCCTGCTCTCGGCGTTCTTGCTGAGACGCCTGCTTCCCTGTTTTTCTCTTCATGATAAAGCCTCCCTTTTCGGCGCCATCACACTCTCGGCGCTTCTCTATCTTGTGATCCTGATCCTGCTTCGTTTTTTCTTTCAAAAGAAAAAAGCGAACCGACACGGGCATGTCGATTCGCCCTTAAGGGCTATTGATAGTAGCTTCAGATTTACGCAAGAGAGCGCATCACCTCAAAGACCAATCGGTCAAGGCGCGTCTCTTCGGGAAACTCCCAGGCACGCAGGATCTGAATGTCCGAGAGGATAAACCGAAACGCCGTACCGTTCGGATAGTCAAAGGGCTGAAAGGGGATGATGACGTTGCGGTTTTCAATGGCGGTGTTCAGCTCCTTTGGTACCCACAGCGAGCTTTCGGCATCGGGTGTCAGAAGCAGTACCAAAACCTTGGTATTGGCAAGCGCGATCGGGATCTCCTTCCAGTACTGCGAGCCCTTCGGGATGGAATCGGGTGCCATCCAACAGGAAATACCCACCTGCAAAAGGGCGTCACGGATCACCGTCGCCTCTCTGAGCTGTCGGGAGCTGTAGGAAATAAAGACGTCAGGCGAAGATTTCTTGCCGTGATCGAGGATCTCTTCCACCATCATGGCGAGAAGCTCCGCTTTCTCTTGACTGTATTCGCATACCGTCACCTCATGAAGCCCCTCCACCGTTTCAAAGGCGTGCAGCAGCTGTTTGATCAAGGGACCCGCAACCTCCTCCACGCGGAGCATCTGTGAGCCTGTACCGAGAATGGGCAAGACTACACGTCCCACCGGGATCCCGCTAAGCTCCGCCTCCTCAAGGATCATGCGAAGGGCGGAAAACGAGCGTTTGAGAAGCGCGTCCATGATCGCGACATTCTGCTTATAGTTGCCGAGCGAGGTGATCTCTACACAGGCAACACGGCGGTAGGGAGCGTCAAGCGCACGCGAAAGCCAGCAGTACGAACGGGAGAGCTGTACCTCGGGATCTTTTGAAAGCTCCTCGACCGAAACGCCGTTGTCCTTGAGCATCGCCCCGATCAGTGTCCCGCGCAGAGGATAATAATTCCCCTGATATGCCGAGCAGACCGCTATATCGTAGCCCGCAAGCTCGGTAATACTGCCCGTCATGATGCGAAAGCACTTCTTTTCGCCGCTTTGTGTCAGATACTCATACTGAAATACCATTTCTGCCATATCACACGTTATCCTTTCTCCACGTCATCCGAATATGCGGAATGCCATCCTCCAAAAATTCCTCCGAGTTTTTTTGAAAGCCGAGCTTCCGATAAAATGGCTCGGCATAGGTCTGCGCATCCAGAATGACCGTATCGGCATGCCATACCTCGTCGGCATAACGAAGCGCCTCTCTGACGACCTCGCTCGCATATCCCCTTCGGCGCACGGTAGCCAGCACTCTGCCGATCGAGACCTCGTCAAAGCGGCACCCCTTCGGCAGAAGGCGGCAATACGCAAGGATCTCTCCGTCCTCCCACAGGGTGATATGCACGCTGTCAAGATCAAAGAGGTCCACCTCCTGATAGGGACAGTTCTGCTCTACCACGAAAACCGCGGTCCGCACACGCAGGATCTCATACAACTCCCGTGTCGAAAGCTCATCAAATACCTTGACCGATCGCATACAGGCTCCTTTCCTTTTCCAATAGCAAAATAGCCATAGATCGCTGACCTATGGCTATGAATTCATACCGTTTCGTCAGTTCCCGACGTATCGGAGCCGGAAGGCACCGTGGGTGTTTCTTCGGTCGGCACGGTGGGAGAGGCGTCAGTCGGTGTCGGGGCGGGCGGCGTGTCGGTCGGTGCGTTGGCAGAAGGATCGGTCGGTGTATTGGTCGGCGCCGTCTTGGGCGCGGCATACGGCGCTCCGTAGACGCCGCCGTAAGGCGGAACACCCGTCGCCCGTCCGTAAGGATTCTGCCCGTAAGGGGTCTGCCCATAGGGATTCTGCCCGTAAGGATTCTGCCCATAGGGATTCTGCCCGTAAGGATTCTGTCCGTAAGGATTCTGTCCGTAAGGATTCTGTCCGTAAGGATTCTGTCCGTAGGGATTCTGCCCGTAAGGATTCTGTCCATAGGGATTCTGTCCGTAAGGATTCTGTCCATAAGGATTCTGTCCGTAGGGATTCTGTCCATAAGGGCTTTGTCCGTAAGGATACTGACCGTAAGGATTCTGTCCGAACATCGGATTGACAAATTCGCGGTCTGTGATCGACAGCACGAGAATACCCGCGATCATATTACCGAACAAAAGGCAAAGAATACCGGGAACGAGAAGCTCGCGGCGGGATTTCGCCTTCTTCATGGCAATGAGCGTATAGATCAAAACACCAACGCCAAGCGCCACCGTGATCAGCGCGATCACGCCCTCGGTCACATAGCCCTCCGAGATCCAGGCAAGACTTACGATCATATAGATTCCCAAAAACACAAAGCCGATGATCAGCATCACCTTGGCAGCTGTTTTCATATGATATCCTCCCCAATCGTTCAAAATGATCGTTACGATACGTTAAGTATAGCACAATCCACGCATTCTGTCAATGCACGAATCCTTGAATTTCTCTTGACTTTTTATTTTTTCCGTGATATGATACCAATAGAACCAAGAAAGGACCGTCAGAATCATGGGAAAATTTGTCTTAACCAAAAAAACAAGCGGCTTTCATTTCAATCTGAAGGCTGATAATCACGAGATCATCGGTACGTCCGAGATCTATACCACCAAGGCAGCCGCACTCATCGGAATCGCCAGCGTGATGGAAAACGCGGGCGTGCCGGTTGAGGACACCACCAAGGAAGGCTTTGAGACCCTCGTCCACCCGAAATATCAGATCTATCTCGACAAAAAAGGTGAATTCCGTTTCCACCTGAAGGCACGTAACGGCGAGATCATCTTAGCCTCCGAGGGCTACACCACAAAGCAGGGCTGTCAGATCGGAATCGAAAGCGTCAAGCACAACGCTCCCGAGGCCGATATCGTAACCGAGTAAGGCAGACTTTTCGCACAGTACAACCCCATCAAAAAAGAGCTTCACGCGTGAAGCTCTTTTTATTTCTCATACCGATCACTTGATCCCGCAAAGGGTTGCCGCCATGACGGCTTTGATGGTGTGCATGCGGTTTTCCGCCTCGTCGAAGACGATCGACTGCGGCGATTCGAACACACCGTCGGTCACCTCCATCGAGGTAAGCCCGAATTTTTCATAGATCTCCTTGCCGATCTCTGTCTTGAGATCATGGAAGGCGGGTAAACAGTGCATGAAGCGACAGCCCTCCCCCGCGTTTTGCATCAAGGCTTCGGTCACGGCATAGGGGGAAAGCGCCTCGATACGCTCCTTCCAGACCGATTCCGGCTCGCCCATCGATACCCATACGTCGGTATAGATGACGTCAGCGCCCTTGGTGGCAGCGATCGGATCCTCGATGAATTCCAGCACCGCACCCGTTTTCTCGGCAATTTCCTGACAGGTCTTGATCAGCTCCGCATTCGGAAAATACGCCTTCGGGGCGCAGGCAACGAAGTGCATACCCATTTTGGCACAGCCCACCATCAGGGAGTTGCCCATATTGTAACGCGCGTCGCCCATATACACGAGCTTGATGCCCTTGAGTTTTCCGAAATGCTCGCGCACCGTCATGAAGTCGGCAAGGATCTGGGTGGGATGGAATTCATTGGTCAGTCCGTTCCATACGGGAACCCCTGCGTATCCGGCAAGCTCCTCCACGATCTCCTGACCGAAGCCGCGGTATTCGATACCGTCGAACATTCTGCCAAGCACTCTCGCGGTATCGGCGATCGACTCCTTTTTGCCGATCTGCGAGCCCTTGGGATCAAGATACACGGGATGCATACCGAGGTCTGCCGCCGCTACCTCAAAGGCACAGCGCGTACGTGTCGAGGTCTTTTCAAAAACGAGCGCAATATTCTTGCCCACTAAAAGACGGTGCGGGATCCCCGCTTTTTTCTCCGCCTTGAATCTGTCAGCGAGATCGAGGAGCGCCAAGATCTCCTCGGGGCTATAGTCAAGAAGTTTCAAAAAGCTTCTGTTTTTCATGATCATTCTCCTTATTGTTATATTGATCGCTTTTGTTTATGTCACACCGTCAAGCGATGTCATCAACAAAAAATTCTTTAACTGAATGTGTTTTACCGCACTGGTTGAATAATCCAATCTGACAGGATAACGCTTTTTCCTGAGCGGCGTATCCCCATGATGATCTTAACGAGATCCGAATCATAAAACGGACGAACTTTGGCAATATAATGCTCTCTGTGAATCATATCCCTCATCCCTTTTGTCTTTATTATACTGAAAACTTTTTCATTTGTCAACAAAAGTTTTCACTACAGAACGCTTTCGTTCCGTGTTCATCAGGAAAGAAAAGGGAGCTGTGACAAGCTCCCTTAGCAACTGTTAGTGAAAACTTTTTCAAATTCCGATCAAAGTTTTCAGTATTCTGCCCGAATTATACCCTGACGGCCTCCAGGATCACGTCGAGGGCTTCGTCGAGGATCTCATCGGGAATATTGAGAGCGGGCAGTAAGCGAAGCTTGGTCTTGGCGCTGAGGCAAAGAACCCCCTTCTCCATACAGAAGGCAAGCACCTCACCGACGGGCTTCTCGGTCTCGATCCCGACCATCAGTCCAAGACCCGATACCGAACGGATGCCGCTCTGTCCCACAAGGCGCGCGCGGATATGCTCGCCCTTTCGTCTGACTCCGTCAAGAAAATCGGGCGTCAGTCTTTCCACGATCGAGAGCGCGCCCGCCGCCGCGACGGGATTGCCGCCGAAGGTCGAACCATGCTCACCGAAAGCGAGAGTATCCTTGACCTTATCGGAAAGAAGGGTCGCGCCGATCGGAAGACCGCCGCCAAGACCCTTGGCAGTTGAGACAACGTCGGGCGAGATGCCGTACTGCTCGTAAGCGTATAAGGTACCCGTTCTGCCGTTGCCGGTCTGCACCTCGTCGACCATCAGAAGGATATCCTTTTCCGCGCAGACCGAGGCGATCGCTCTGACAAAATCTTCGGAAAGCTTGTTCACGCCGCCCTCACCCTGCACGCATTCGATGAGGATGGCGGCAATACGGCTGTCTTCACAAAGCTTGGTAAGACCCTCGGTATCGCCTGCCGCAAGATAGGTAAAGCCCGGTGTCAGCGGCTGAAAAAGCTCGTGAAAATGTGCCTGACCCGTTGCCGCAAGCGTGGTATGGGTCCTGCCGTGAAAGCTGTTTTGAAGCGTGACGATCACGGGATCGGTGATCCCTTTTTTGTCATACGCGTATTTTCTTGCCACCTTGATGGCGCATTCGTTGGCTTCCGCCCCCGAATTGGAGAAGAACACCCGCTTCATGCCGGTCTTTTCGCAAAGACTCTTCGCAAGATAAGCGCAGGGCGCGGTGTAATAGAGATTCGACATGTGCTGTACCTTGGACAGCTGCTCGGTGACCGCTCTCTGCCAGACGGGATCGGCTATGCCGAAGGCGGTCACGCCGATGCCCGAGCCCATGTCGATATAGCGCTTCCCGTCGCTTCCGTAACATACCGAGCCTTCGCCCGATACGATCTCCACGGGAAAGCGCTTATAGGTCTTCGCGACGTAGGTGTCGTCGATGTGTTTGATGGTTTCCATACTTTTGTCTCCGTCAGCGTTTGAACATGGTGCCCGCACCTTCGTTGGTGAGAAGCTCCATCAGGATGGCGTGCGAGACTCTGCCGTCCATAATGGTGACGTTTTTGACGCCCTTTTCAATGGCTTCCACACAGCAGTCGACCTTGGGGATCATACCGCCCGAGATCACGCCCTCCTCGTGAAGGGCTTTGGCTTCCTCTACCGTCAATTCACGGATGATGGTCGAGGGATCGTGGCAGTCACGCAGAATACCGTCGATATCGGTCATCATGATCAGACGCTCCGCGGAGAGAGCGCCCGCGATATAACGCCGCGGCAGTATCGCCGTTGATATTGTACGCATTGCCCTGCTTGTCACAGCCGAGGGTGGAGATCACGGGAATATAGCCCTTTTCGAGAAGATCAAGCACGGGGGTGATGTGGATCTTCGTGATCTCACCGACGTAACCGAGCACCTCGTTCTTGGGCTTGGCGGCGATCAGTCTGCCGTCCATACCCGAAATACCCATCGCCTTGCCGCCCTTCATTTCGAGAAGGTTGACAAGGGTCTTGTTGACCTTGCCCGCCAAAACCATCTGCACGATATCAACCGTTTCCTTGTCGGTCACGCGCAGACCGTCCACAAAGACGGGCTTTTTGCCGAGCTTCTGCATCATGTCGCTGATCTCGGGACCGCCGCCGTGAACGAGGACGATCTTGACACCGATCAGCCAGAGAAGAACGATGTCCTCCATGACCTGCTGCTTGAGTTCTTCATTGATCATGGCGTTTCCGCCGTATTTGACGACCACGATCTTGCCGTTATAACGTTTGATATAGGGGAGCGCCTGCGTTAAGACCTCGGCGCGTTTGTGATTTGAAAAATTCGTTTCCATGGTTTCCTCATTATGTACGGTAGTCACCGTTGATCTTGACGTATTCATAAGTGAGATCGCAGCCCCAGGCGACAGCCGAGCCTTCGCCGTCCTTCAGCGTAATGACGATCTCGATCTCCTTTTCGAGAAGGATCTTTTTGGCAAGCTCCTCCGAGAAGGGGATGCCCGCACCGTTTTCGCAGACCGTGATACTGCCCTTTACGCTTCTGAAGCTGACACCGACACCACCGACGTCGACCGAAGCGCCGCTGTAACCGATCGCGCAAAGCACTCTGCCCCAGTTGGCATCAGCGCCGAACATCGCCGCCTTGAGAAGGCTTGAACAGATGACGCTCTTGGCAACGGTCTTGGCAGTTGCCTCGTCCTTTGCGCCCGTGACAGAGCATTCAAGCAGCTTCGTCGCGCCCTCGCCGTCTCCCGCGATCATGCGGCAGAGTCCGACCGTTACGGTATTGAGAGCCTTCATGAAGATTCTGAACTCCTCGCCGTCCTCCTCAATCGGGGTGTTGTCCGCCATGCCGTTTGCCAGCACGGTCACCATATCGTTGGTCGAGGTGTCGCCGTCGACCGACACCATATTGAAGGTCGAGGCAATATCGCTCGACAAAGCCTTTTGGAGCATTGCGGGGGTAATGGCAACGTCGGTCGTGATAAAGACGTGCATGGTCGCCCTATTGGGATGGATCATGCCGCTGCCCTTGGCACTCCCGCCGATGCGACAGGTCTTACCCGCAAGGGTGAATTCCACCGCCACCTCTTTTTTGACGGTATCGGTGGTCATGATGCCCTCTGCCGCGGCATCGCTGCCGTTTTTCGAAAGCCCTTTTGAGAGAGCGGGCATGGCGTTTACCATCGGGGCGAGGTCAAGGGGCTGACCGATCACGCCGGTGGAGGCTACCACCACGTCGGACGGTTCGATCCCGAGTGTATCCGATACGGCTTTTGCCATACCCTCGGCGATCTCAATACCGTTGGCATTGCAGGTATTGGCGTTTCCGCTGTTGCAGATGATCGCCGTCGCGTAGCCGTCGGCAATATGCGCTTTTGTGACCGTGAGGGGCGCGCCCTTCACAAGATTGGTGGTATACACCGCGGCGGCAGAGGCACGCTTTTCCGAGACGATCAGCGAAAGATCGCGCTTCGATTTGTTCTTGCGGATGCCCGCGTGTACACCGTTTGCTGTAAATCCCTTGGCGGCAGTCACGCCGCCTTCAATCAACGTAATTGTATTCATAACTATCCTTTATAACACCAGTCCCTCGGTCTCATTCACACCGAGTACGAGATTCATATTCTGAATGGCAGCGCCCGACGCGCCCTTGCCGAGATTGTCAAAGCGCGAAACGAGCAGAACGCGTTCGCTGTTTCCGTATACCGAAACGCTCATACCGTCACGACCCGAGAAGAGCGATGCCGACAGAAAGCCGTTCTCACTCTCTTCGTGATAGCAAACGATATTTCCCGTATAGGTCTTACGGTAGATCTCGGCAATGGTGCCGAGCGCATCCTTCTTTTCGCAGGCAAGCATGTCGGTGAAGAGCGGTACCGTCACCTCCATGCCGCTGTAATAGTCAGCCACGATGGGGGAAAAGACGGGATAGCGAGAAAGTCCCGCTTGCTTTGCCATTTCGGGCAGATGCTTGTGCGTCTGCGCGATACCGTACTGCCTTGGCGCTTTGAGAAGGGGATTTCTGCCCTCACTCTCATAGTCCGCGATCATACTTTTGCCGCCCCCCGAATATCCGGTCAGCGAAAAGGCGGCGAGGGGGGTATCGGCAGAGAGAAGCCCCGTGCGTACCAAGGGGGTAATCAGTGCCACAAAGCCCGAGGCGTGACAGCCGGGGTTTGCGATCCGCTTGGAGGCGGCTACCGCCTCTCTTCCCACAAGCTCGGGAAAGCCGTAGGTCCAATCGGCATGACAGCGGTGCGCCGTCGAGGTGTCGATCACGACCGTATCGGGATTCTCAATGAGCGAGACCGCCTCGATCGCCGCCGCGTCGGGCAGGCAAAGAAAGGCGATATCCGAGGAATTGAGCGCTTCTTTTCTGGCGGCGGTATCCTTTCTCAAGGCATCGGGAAGGGTCACGAGCGTGAGGTCCTCACGCTCCGAAAGGCGTTCCACGATGCGAAGCCCGGTCGTACCCGCGCCGCCGTCGATAAATATCCGTTTCATATTACTTCAAAAACTCCTTGATCGACTTGATCTGGGCTTCTACCGAAGCCTTACCCGTTCCGCCCTCGGAAATGCGCTTGTTCACGCAGGTCTCAAGCGCGATCTCTTCATAAACGTCATCGGTGACAATATCGCTTGCCGCCCTGTATTCTTCCAGCGTCAGCTCCTCGAGTACCCTGCCCTCGCGGATGCACTTGGCAACCAGCGAGCCAGAGATCTTATATGCCGTTCTGAAGGGCAGACCCTTCTTCACAAGATAATCGGCAAGGTCGGTGGCGTTGATAAAGCCCTTTTGCGCCGCCTGTTTCATATTGTCGCGGTTGGCTTCCATCGAGCGAAGCATGGGTGCGGCGATCGAAAGACAAAGCTTGACGGTATCAAGGGCGTCAAAGATCGCCTCCTTGTCCTCCTGCATATCCTTGTTATACGCGAGAGGCAAGCCCTTCAGGGTGGTGAGAAGCGCCATAAGATCCCCGTATACCCTGCCCGTCTTACCGCGGATAAGCTCTGCCATGTCGGGATTCTTCTTCTGCGGCATAATGCTCGAGCC
>JAFVYN010000128.1 GCA_017508605.1 Clostridia bacterium | reverse complement strand
GGGGGAGTGGTGAGTGGGGAGGGGGAGTGGTGAGTGGGGAGTGGTCAGTGGTCAGTGGTGAGTGGTGAGTGGGGGGAACGGGGTGAGATCTTTTTTCATAAAAAGTTCATTTGTTTTCCTGCTTTGGGGATTGCAATTTGAGTGGGTTTGGTGTATAATATTACATTGAAGTAGAATGCCGTAATAGGTCATATGATCGGACGGCAGGCTTGATAACGGTAATTACGATCGAAAGGATCTTTGATACTATGGGACTTTTTGCAAAACTCTTTGGCACGTATTCCGAACGTGAGATCAAAAAGCTGACCGCAACGGTCGACAAAATCGAATCCATGGCGGATGAGTATAAGGCGATGAGTGACGGTGAGCTTCGCGCGATGACCGACACTCTGAAGGCGCGCCTTCAGGCAGGCGAGACGCTTGACGATATTCTCCCCGAAGCCTTTGCGCTCGTTCGCGAGGCGGCTGACCGTGTTCTCGGCAAGCGCCCCTTCCGTGTACAGCTCATCGGCGGTATCGTTCTGCATCAGGGACGCATTGCCGAAATGAAGACGGGCGAAGGTAAGACCCTGGTGGCAACGCTGCCCGCTTATCTCAACGCGCTTACCGGCAAGGGCGTGCATATCGTCACGGTCAACGAATATCTCGCGCGTCTGGGCGCTGAGGAAATGGGACGTGTATACGGATTCCTCGGCATGACCACGGGACTTGTGATCCACGATCAGACAAGAGAAGAAAAACAGGCGGCATATGCTGCCGATATCACCTACGGCACGAACAATGAATTCGGCTTTGACTATCTGCGTGACAACATGGTGGTCATGGCGTCGCAGCTGACACAGCGCGGTCACGTATTTGCCATCGTGGACGAGGTCGACTCCATCCTCGTGGACGAGGCGAGAACGCCTCTGATCATTTCGGGTGAAGGCGATAAGCCCACGGAAATGTATGAAAGAGCGAACAGTCTTGTTAAGAAAATGCGTGCCTTCCGCATCAAGGAGGTGGACTCCAAGCAGTCTACCGACAAGGTGGAAGCCGACGAAAACGCCGATTATATCGTTGACGAGAAGGCAAGGACCACCGTTCTGACCGCCAAGGGTATCAAGGCGGTAGAAGAATTCTTCGGAATCGACAACTATTCCGATGCCGAGAACGCCACCATTGCCCATCACGTCAACCAGGCGCTCCGCGCTCACGGTGTCATGAAGCGCGACGTGGACTATATGATCAAGGACAACGAGGTTCTGATCGTCGACACCTTTACGGGCAGAATCATGCCCGGACGCCGCTTCTCGGACGGCTTGCATCAGGCGATCGAAGCCAAGGAGCAGGTCGAGGTGCAGAAGGAGAACCGCACGCTGGCGACCATCACCTTCCAGAACTACTTCCGTATGTATCAGAAGCTTTCGGGCATGACGGGTACGGCGCTTACTGAGGAAGACGAATTCAAGGAGATCTACGCGCTTGACGTGGTGGAGATCCCCACCAACCGCCCGATGATCCGTATCGACCACAACGATGAGGTCTATTCCACCGAGCAGGGCAAGTATACCGCCATCGTCCGCCAGATCATTGCCTGTCACGAAAAGGGTCAGCCCGTGCTGGTAGGTACGGTCTCGATCGAGAAGAGCGAGGCACTCTCCCGCATTCTCAAGCAGCGCGGCATCAAGCATACCGTTCTCAACGCCAAGCATCACGAACGTGAGGCTGAGATCGTCGCCATGGCGGGCAAAAAGGGTGTTGTTACCATTTCGACCAATATGGCAGGTCGCGGTACCGACATTATGCTCGGCGGCAATCCCGAATTCATGGCAAAGCAGGAAATGAAGAAGCAGGGCTACGAGGACGATGTGATCGGACTTGCGGTCGGCTCGTCGCTGTCGGTATCCGACGAGGTATTGGCGGCGCGCGAGGTCTACAAGGCTCTGTACCGGAAATACAAAGAAGAGATCGCACCCGAAGCGAGAGAGGTATGCGAGGCGGGAGGTCTTTTCATCATCGGTACCGAGCGTCACGAAAGCCGCCGTATCGACAACCAGCTCCGCGGCCGTTCGGGTCGACAGGGCGACCCCGGTGAGAGCCGTTTCTATCTCTCGCTCGAGGACGATCTGCTCAGTTTGTTCGGACAGGAACGCATGGAGCGTATCAGCGCTACCATCCGTTCCCTCGGTCTTCCCGAGGACGAGCCGATCTCCGCAAAGATGCTTTCAAACACCATCGAAAGCTCGCAGAAGCGCATTGAAAACATGAACTTCAATCGCCGTAAGCACGTGCTTTCTTACGATGATGTGATGAATCAGCAGAGAAATATCATTTATGCGCAGCGTAACGAGGTGCTGTCGGGCGCCGATCTGCACGAAAAGGTTCTGACGATGATCCGTCAGACGGTCGAAGAGGCGGTCAACGCCTTCTGCGTGGCATCCGATCCCGCTGACTGGAATTTCTCCGAGCTTCGCGCGACCTTCTTCGGTACGCTGTTCGGCAATGACGATCTTCAGTATTCCGATGAGGAATTGAAGCAGCTGAAGGTCGATACCTTCCGTGAGGAAATGGTCGAACGTGCCTTCAAGCTCTATGCCACCAAGGAAGAGATCTTCGGGGATTCGCTCCGTGAGATCGAGAGGATCGTGCTTTTGCGCTCGGTTGACTCGCTCTGGATGGAGCATATCGACATGATGGACGATCTCAAGGGCAGTATCGGTCTGAACGCCTACGCGCAGCGCGATCCCGTGACCGAATACCGTATTCAGGGCGCGGACATGTTTGAGGCGATGATCGATGAGATCCGCATGCGCACCGTCAGAGCGCTTCTCTCTCTCATGAAGCGTGAAGCGCCTACCGAGCGCCGCGCGGTCATGCGTGCCGGTGCCGCGGGCTTTGTCGGTGACAAGCGTGTCGCTCCGAAGAAGACGCCTGTCATCAGAAAGCAAGCCAAGGTCGGCATGAACGATCCCTGTCCTTGCGGTAGCGGAAAGAAGTATAAAAAATGTTGCGGCGCACGCGACTGATAGTGGGTTTCTATGGGTTTTGGACTGATTTTTTACGGTTTTTTAATGATGGTCGAGATTTCGATCCGAACGAGTGCCGTAGCAAACGTGGGCATTGACATCTTTCCTGATCTTGCGGGCTATCTTCTGATGCTGGCGGCGGCGAACCGTCTTGACGGCTATGCCAAGGGCTTTACACTCTTCAGACGCTCGCTTTATCCCCTCATTGTCGTCGGCACGCTCTCGCTTGCTATCGGATATCTTTCAATCTTTTCGATCGCGCTCCCCCTTCTTGAAACGCTGACGACGGTGTGCAGGATCTGTTCGCTTCTCTTCCAGGGAGTGGCATTCTTCTTCCTCTTTGCGGGCATCATTTCGCTGGCAAAGGAGGTCGAGCTTCCCGGTATCGCGACCCGCGCTCGCTACACCACCGTTGTGGGAACGGTCTATTACGTGTTCCAGACCGTTCTCATCCTTCTTGAAGTGCTTCCCATCGGCATCAGTCAGAAGACGCTTGCGCCCTTCACGGTGGTATCCATGATGGCGTGGCTCGTCTTTCTCTTGCTCGGTGAGATCGTTCTCTTCAATTGCTACCGTTATATCTGTTACGAGGGCGAAGAAACGCTCGATCCCATGGCGATCGAAAGTCCGATCGCCAAAGTCCTGAACAAGCTGTTCGGGAAAAACAAATAATCGAAAGGAATTACAGTATGTCGATTGGTTATCTTATTGCGGGGCTTGTGTTTTTGTGCAATCCTCACGTTAATATCATTGATTTTATGCCCGACGCCATCGGATACGGACTGATTCTTCTCGGCATTACCAAGCTCAGCCATACCGAGCTTTCCATGAGCGAGGCGCACAGACGCTTCAAGTATCTGTTTATTCTCGCCCTTTGCAAGCTGCCCTGCCTTTACGTATACGCGCTGATCTCCCCGGAGGAGCAGGTGTGGATCCTCTTGCTTTCGACCTGCTTCGGTGCGGCGGAGGCTGTTCTCGGCTTTCTTGCCTTCAGCCACCTCTTCACCTCCCTTGAAACTCTCGGCAATGCCGAGAGGGATCATCGGATCTTCACAAGGCTTGCGAGGGTGAAGCTTTTCACTTTGATCTTTATACTTGTGAAGCCCCTTCTTGCCATTTTGCCCGATCTTACCCTGCTCGCCGATGACCGTTACGGCACGGTGACGGGCGTGGGCATTCAGACGCTTCGCAGCTACCGTACGGTCTTCAACGTTTTCAGCTTTCTTGCCGTATTCGTTTTCGGCATCATCTGGCTTGTGATGGCGATCTCCTATTTCAATGGTATCCGAAAGGAAAAGGCGTTTCTTTCTGAGGTCGCAGAGAGGATCGCTTCCTTCTATCGGGAAGACAAGAAGCACGTTTTCCGCTATCTCATCGCCATGCTGACCTTCATGATCTACGCGGTCTTTTTCTGTCTCGAGCTTAAGATCGAGGGCTACAGTATCCTGCCGCCCATGATCAACGGCGCGCTTTTCATTATCGTTACGGCGATGGCGTTCTATTTTTTCAAGAGATCCCCTGTCGAATCCTACGCCAAGGGATCGCTGATCGCGTCGGTCGTGTATTTTATTTTCTCCTTCGTGGGCTACGTGCTGGCGGCACGCTTTGCCGATCGCCATTATAATGACGAGATCGGCGGCGGCTTTGCCGAAGACGTGTATTATTACGTGGTCAACGATTTTGAGGTCTTTGACGAGCTGGTGCTTGTCAATCTCTTCGTTGCGCTCTCTCAGGTCGCGTTTCTTGTCGCTCTGATCTTACTCGTTCGGGTCTTCCGTCTGATGATCGAGGATTTCTGCGGCATTCCCGCAAGCACGCTTGACGATAAGGACAGAACCCCTTCGATGATCGAGCGCGATATTGCCAATGACCGCGCCATCAAGTATTCTCTTTCCCAGGGAACCGACGGCTTTCTGACCGTCGCTATCCTGACGGCGATCTCCTCGGCGCTCTTTCCCATGCTTCAGATCTACGTCAATCTTTTCTTCACCGTCGATCTTCTCATCCGCATTCTTTTTGTGGTGGTATCGGCGGCAT
>JAFVYN010000127.1 GCA_017508605.1 Clostridia bacterium | reverse complement strand
TACTCACCCGCTGCCGCGGGAGCTCTCCCACAGGGAGAGCCTATGGTCGGCTTTGTTCCGCACCGCAGTGCAGCTTGTAGGCTTCGCCACCCGAACGCCCGAAAGTGCCTCTCACCTCGGGAGAGGTGGCGGCACAGCCGACGGAGAGGGTCTTCTTACCGCAGCCTCGGAACCCCTCTCACCCGCTGCCGCGGGAGCTCTCCCACAGGGAGAGCCTATGGTCGGCTTTGTTCCGCACCGCAGTGCAGCTTGTGGGCTTCGCCGCCCGAACGCCCGAAAGTGCCTCTCACCTCGGGAGAGGTGGCGGCGTTTGCCAATCAGCGGTTGTTTGGCAATAAGGCGTTTATGAAAAAGCTGATCACCACCGAGCCCTCTGCGGCGGAGATGCTGATCGCCAAGATCCGCGAGCTGCGCGAGAACCTGAAGGTGCGCAAGGATCCCGAAACCAAGGCGCAGCTGGAATTTGTGCGCAAGGCCGAAAAGCTCTTTATGCAGGGCCTCTCCGAGGCAGGCGGCACCATTGATGCTGTGGGTAAGATCCATCTTGCCAATCGGGAGGAGGACAAAGAAAAAAGCCCCGCCGAGGGCGGGGCGAGACGGTTGCGGAGCGGCAACACCGAATCTGCGGCACTTTCTAACGATAGCATTGATGCTTTGCGCGCAGCCTTTGGCGGGAATATCACAAAAGAAGAAGCGCGGCAGGTGATCTTCATGGTTCTTGATGAGCAGGCTGTTTTCGGTGACAGACGAGCGGTGAGCGATTTTGTGGCCAAAGAACCGTCGCTTGCCCGGAACTTGGTCGAATGCATCCGAACGTATTTGCAATCACTTGAAAAAAATGGCCAGAGCGCCTTTGAAGAGGACGAGATGCTGCGCCACACCGAAGGGTTGCTTCGTACGGCATTGGAGAAAAAAGCCGCACAAGGCGAGCGAGGAAACATTGACGAAAGCGACGAAATGCGGTATAATGAATATACCGAAGAACAGTACGAGTCTTTTGGTTGGGTGAGAGCTAACGATGTGCTGAACAGCGGCGAGTGGAAGGACTTCACAAGTAAGTTTGCCGATGCCGTGACCGGAAAGGTACATACACCCATAACCAAAGGCGGCGAGTATATGATCGCCGTGAGCGACATCGACGACACGCTGAATTATGGCATTGGCAACATCATTGTATATGCCAAGGGATCTATTGAAAGTCCGCAGGTGTCGCAGGTGTTGAAAATTGATCTTGACAACGAAACAGATCTTGACAGAAAAAGGAGAGATATATATGAAGGTGAGCGGAGAGGCATACAGCCAACGCTTGAAGGAATATTCCGATGCTACCATTCGTCTCATTTTGAGTTTTACGGATCGAGAGCGAGCCGTTCGAGCATCGGAGATAGCGGCCGATTCGGAGCTGACCGAGGAGCAGGTGGTAGCGGAGTTGCTGAAACTGAAAGAGGGCAAGTAAAATTTCGGCGCAAGGGCAAAAAAGCCAAACTGACCGTAAATGGTGAGACCTTGAACTCTATAGGGGAGCCGACGTATAGGTCTGATGTGACGCAACGGCGCAGGGCAGTTTGGCGCTTTGGTGTCAATCGCTATTACGTGGAGGGTGCAAGCCCTGACACAGCGCTTTTCTATGATACTGTCGATGCAGCCATTGAGGCTGAAAACGAGAGTCTGATCAGAGAATATGCCAAGCGATACGGTCTGTTGGAGAATACTGTCAAGAGCAGACTCCGCGATGATGAGTGGTTTTTGTTCGATGCGATAACGGACGGAGGCGTCCGCCGTTCCCGCAACGTCACCGGCGAGACTGTCACCATCTCCAAGGGCGAGATGGTCAAGCTGCACGCCAATTAACATTCCTTTTTTGTTGGAGCATCTTTATACCTGTGATAAATGTGGAAAGGGCTGACGTGACCGTCAGCCCCCACTTCATATTTGCCTTTTTCTGTATTCCCCAAGTATCGCGCCGCCGATGATCAGCACTGCGCCTACGATCTGTAGGGGCAACATTGTTTCGTTCAAGAAGATCACCGAGAACACGACCGCTGACAGCGGCTCGAGATATCCGCATATCGCAACCGTCTGCACAGGTAGCTTCCTGATAGACGAGAAATAAAAATAACATCCGATACCTGTATTTAGAAGTCCTAACACAAGAATGGGGAGAATACTCCGTGTGTCGATCTCCATACGGTAGCCCTGCTTGATGCCAACGAAGATCGCAACCGTCAGGAATGCAACAAAGAGCTGAAGCATCGCGTTTTCAAGCCCTGTGATGTCCTTCGCCTTCTTGTTAAACATGACCATTAGGGAATAGCATACCGCCGAGAGCAGACCGCAGGCAAGTCCCCATACACTCACACCGTTCTCGAATGCCGTTCCGTTGACGAGGAAAATACCGACAAGTACTACGAGAAAGCTGCATACCTTGATTTTTGTGAGCTTTTCTCCGAACAGAAGCGGCGACAGCATCATTACAATGACAGGTCCGCAGTAATAAGCGAGCGAGGCCAAGCTGACTCCGATCTCGTCGTATGCCTCATACAAGAATATCCAACTCGTTCCCATCGCAATTCCCGATATGGCAAGGAATACGCTTTGCGTCTTGTGCTTGTAAAATGTCAGCTTCTCCCTTGCGATAAAGAAAATAGCAATCAATAATAGGCTTCCGATCAACGTGCGCAACAGCACGATCTCGTAGCTGCTCAGATGTATCAAACTTGCCACGATGCCGTTTGAGCCAAACAGCAAAAGTGCAAAGATGTATTTGAAATACGGTGTTTTCATTTCTTACCCCTTGACGTTT
>JAFVYN010000015.1 GCA_017508605.1 Clostridia bacterium | reverse complement strand
TTTTCATACAAAGCAGTGACGGGGTATGACAGAGTAAAGGATGACTGCTTTAAGAAAGCGCGGTATAGTCCTCGTAAGAGGTATTGGGGATCACGTTTCCGAAGTAGAAGCGCCATTCGGGTGTGACCGTTTCAAGCGAGGTATAGAAGGTAAGCGAAGCGGAAGCGCCCGCAAAGGGAAGGGTCTCGTTTGAGGACGTATTGATCTTCATGGCACCAAGGCTTTCCGGCAGATAAACACGTGTCAGCGAGGAACAGTTTATAAACGCGCCGAAGCCAAGCGAGGTGAGGCTGTTTCCGAGCGTGAGCTTCGAAAGCTCTACGCAGTCCTTGAAGGCAAAGCGCTCAATGGTTTCGACGGTGTCGGGGAGCGCGACGGTCTTGAGCTGTTCACAGCCCGCAAACGCGTATTCCTTGACAGTTACAAGCGAGGTCGGGAAGGATACCGCCAAAAGCTTTTCACAGCCCGAGAAGGCGCGCGCACCGATCAGCGTGCATCCCGCGGGAAGGGTGATGCTTTCAAGAGACGTGCCCGCAAACGCATAGCTGCCGATGGCAGTAACCGACGTGGGGATCTCGATCGTTTTGAGAGAGGGACAGTTGCTGAAGAGATTCTGCGCGATTCCCGTGAGGGCGTCGGACAGTCTGACGGATTCAAGGAGGGCGCAGTTTTTAAAGGTACCCGAGCCAAGCGCCTCGACGGTATTCGGAAGGACGATGGTTTTGAGGGAACTGCAGCCCGCGAAGACCTCTGTACCGAGCGTCTGAACACCATCGGGAAGGGTCACGTTCTGAAGGGCGGTACAGTCGGCAAATGCCCAGCCGCCGATCGTCGTGATGCCCTTTTCAAGTGTCAGCGTTTGGAGTGCGGTCATTCCCGTAAAGGCAGAGCCGAAGCTTTCGAGGGTCTTCGGCAAGGTCAGAGCGGTAATGCCCGTACCCGTGAAGGCGTTTTTGCCGATTGTTTGGATGCCCTCGGGAATCGTAAAGGCGGTGAGAGAAGAGCAGTTTTCAAAGAAGCCCTCGGGGATCGCGGTGATACCTGCGGGAAGGGTGAAGGCGGTGATGCCGCTGCCCGAGAAGAGATTCTCTCCCAGCGTTTCCGCACCCGTCAGCGTGAGCGTTTTCAGCGAAGTACAGTTTGCGAAAACACTGTTGCCGAAGGTTCTGACCTTATCGATCCCTATGAGAGCGGTGAGCTTTTCACAGCCCGCAAAGGCGGATTGCTTCACCGTGACGGTGTTCTTTCCGAGCGTAACCGATTCAAGATCGGTAGCGTTTGCAAGGAAACCCTCGGGTACGGTTTCAAAGGAATCGGGCAGAACGAGAGTCTTCAGTCCCTTGACATTGCGGAAGAAGTTCTGGGGCAGGGTAGTGATGCCTTCGGCAAGGGTGATCTTCGTGATCACAGCATCGGTAAACGTACCGTCAACACGGCGCGCGGCGCTGAAGATGGAGGTTGACTCGATCTGAAGCGTGCCGATCCGAACAGCTCCGACAAAGGCGCGGTCACCGATCGAGGTGAGATTTTTACCGAAGGTGAGGGTGTCCTGATCGAGCGGACAGTTGTAAAAGGCTTCCTTGCGGATCGATTCAAGGCTTTCGGGCAGGACAACTTCGGTGAGCGAAGATCCGGAGAAGGCGTAATCGTAAATATCGAGAAGACCTTCGGGCAGAACGATTTGTTTGAGCGCGCTCGTATTTTCAAACGCGTTGTAGTTGATCGCTTGGAGTGATTTACCGAAGGTCACCGTTTCGAGCTTTTTGGCGGATGCGCAGAGATACATGGGAATGGTCTCGACGCTGTCGCCGAAGACGAGGTGCTTGACGTGGGAATTTTCAAAGGCATAATCCCAGTCACCGCTCTTGCCCGCGTATTTGCAGTTGGCGGCTTGATACAGGACGGTTTCAAGCTTTTCGGAGTTTGCGAAGACGAAAACGCCGAGTCTTGTGACGCCTTCGGGAATATTGACCTTCGTCAAAGCTGGGGCGTTCGCGAAAGCATAGTCGCCGATCTCGGTAACAGAGTCGGGAAGAATGACCTCGGTGACGGCGGAGTTTTCAAAAATCTTGCCCGCGATCGCCGTAACGATCGCGCCCTCGGGGGTCAGCGCGGGAACGGTTACTTTGGTATCGGTACAGCTGCCAAGTCCCGAAAGGGTCGCCGTCTTTTTATCGGCGGAGAGGGTAAAGGAAAGTCCCTTCGAAGCGGACGAGGTGCTTTCATGCTCGTAGGTCTTGGTCTGTGTTTTGGAGCAGCCCGAACAGGTCGAGGTCATCGTACCTTTTTCGGTGGGCGTTGCTTCCTTGGTAATGACGTATTCACCGTAGCTGTGACCGGTAGCGGCGGTTTCGGAGTCCTTGTAGGTGTGATTGCATACCGTACAGGTGTGGGTGGTATAGCCCTTTTCGGTACAGGTGGGGGGTGTGATGACATCCTTATAGCTGTGGCCGATCGCTTCTACGAAGCTGTCGCTGTAGCTGTAGGTGCATTTCTGACAGTAGTGAAGGGTATAGCCCTGCGTACAGGAGGGCGCTACCACCTTCTCCGCCATGACGTGCAGACATTCGGGATTGGTGTCGGTATTTTTCTCGGTGGTATCATCGGTCGGCGCTTGACCGATGGGAGATGCGGTAGTGGGGGGATCGGTCGGCGCGTTCGTTGTTACGTCCGCAGAGGTATCCCCCTCTGAGCAGGAGACGGTCAAAAGAGAAAATGCGAGGAGTAAGGTAAGGAGAGTGAGTAGCAGAAAAAAGCGTTTCATGGTGGTTCCTTTCGTAGTCAGGAGAGGTACGTGACGGGAAGAGAGGGGTCTTTTCCCGCGATCCTCTGCCAGGAGGACGGTGTACCGACGTAGTATACCGTCTTGAGCGCATAGCAGGCATCGAAGGCAACACGGTCGATATAGCTGACGCTGTCATGGAAAACAACGGTCTCAAGACTGCGGCAGTTATAAAACGCTCCCGTACCGACCGAGCGCAGGGTGGTCGGCAGGGCGATCTCTTCAAGCTCGCTGCCCGAGAAGGCGTATTTTCCGACGGTGGTGACGGGATAGCCGCCGTAATAGGCAGGGAGAACGACCTTGCCGCCGCCCGAGAAGGCAGTAACAGTCGCTTCGTTTGAATGGATCTCAAAGGTAAAACGTGAGGTGTTGCTTTCCTCAAGCCAGAAGGCATAAATGGTAAGATCGTTTGCGGGAACGGCGGTGACGGGGTAGAGAAGATCGGCATCCAGAAACCAACCGCCAAAGGTATAGCCCTCGCGCTGAGGAGCGGGAAGGGTCGACGCATAGGGGATGGTCTTGGGGCGCTCTGTCATGGTGCCGCCGTTTGTGACAAAGGTCACGGTATAATAGTTGGGCGTATAGATCGCCTTCAGCATCTCTTCGCCGCTTTCTATGATGACCTTCTCCCAATGCGAGAAGGTATAGCCCTCTTTTTCGGCGGGCGTGATGCTGTCGGGGTCCTGGGTGGAGGGATAGAGATCCTCACCGCCATCGACGGTGGGGGCTGTGGTGGTGACGGGTGCGCTTGTCGTCGTGCTGTCGGCACTTACGGTATTTTGCGGGGTAAAGCCGATGAGGAAGAGCGTTGCCACCGAAACGAGAACGACCGTCACAATGAGAAAGAAGCCGTGAGAACGGTGACGCCCGTCCACAAGACGCTTGATCCGTGCCTTGAGATCCTTACCGCGTTTTTCTGAAAAATAAGCGGTCAGCTTTTCGTGCGCGCGGTGCTTGTTTTTGTCCTCGCGGCAGATCTTCAGCATCAGTGCGGTATAATTCAGCGTGTTTTCCTCCGAGCCTTTGGCGAGGACACGCTCGTCGCACGCTTCCTCAAGATAAAGATCGAGCTTTCTGACAAGAGGGCGCAGGAAGGGATTCCACCACTGGAAGGAGATGATGGAGAGCGCAAAGAATTTTTTGAAAAGATCGCCCTTGCGGTAATGCTCAAGCTCATGCGCCAAGAGCAGGGAAAGCTCGTATGCGTCATAAAAGGATTCTTCCGCCAGATAAATACGCGGCCGCCAGAGTCCGACAAGGCAGGGCGAGGTCACGCCGGGCGAGGTATAGAGGGCGGGCAGGGCATCCAGTCCGCGTTCGTCGGCAAGACGGGTGTAAAGGGTGAGGATCTCGCCCTCGGTCACACGGGTCGCGCCGATCCGGATCCGCCGTCTCGTCACGGCATCAAAGCTGAGATACAGAAGTAAAGAAAGGGCGGAGATCCCGAAAACGGTGATACAGACGGCGCGGCTCAGCCCTTCTCTTGTAATCAGAGGCTCGCGTGACGGAAGCGCGGGCAGAGAGGGTGTCTCTGTCGGTGTCTTGTCGGGAAGCACCGGCGGAACAGACGGGATCACGGCATTGCCCTCGTCGGGCTTTGTCGGCTCTTGCGTCGGGCTTTCGGTCACGGGACTGTCACCGAGGGTCAGCAGGGTATGTTCAAAAACGCCCATCGGCAGAAAGATCCTCACCAGAAGCAAGGTCACAAGAAGAAGACAAGCGGTGCTTTTCAGTTTTTTCTCAAAGAGTGCCAGCACACCGAGGGAGCATGCCGAAAACAGAATGGCTGACAGCGCGTAGAGAAGAAAACGGGAGAGAAAGTCAGCCATTGTCAGCTATCCTTCTTGGAAACACGTTCTCTGGCTTCACGGAGAAGTGCCTCCAGCTCGTCGAGATCCTCCTCGGTCACGTCATCGCTGTCAATGAAGGAAGCGATCTGTGAAATGGGGGAGAAGCCGCGGATACTGTTTTTGATCCCGCCCACATTCTCGCGGAAGAATTCTTCCTTGGAGCAAAGGGGAGAAAAATAGCGGAAGCGCTTGACGTACTCCATTTTGACGACACGCTTTTTGACGAGACGGTCAAGCAGGGTTTTGACGGTGGAGATCGCCCAGCCATTTTCGATGGTATTCATCAGCTCGGAGGGGCGCACGGGGTGATCGTACTGCCAGAGGGCGTTCAGTACGGTCATTTCGGAATCGGAAAGCTTTTCGAATTTCATAAGGTCACCTGTTTCGTTAACGTTTTAGCTACTTTTTGTAGTTGATCGCGCGATAAAAAATTCCGAATCTCACTTGCCGTACCCCCCTTGGGTCAGCTTATGCGATTCGGCTACTTCTTGTAGCTAATCCGAGTATAGCAGAGAGTAAACCCTTTGTCAAGTGTTTTTTCGCATTTTTCTGAAAAAATTTTTCACCCCCGCCGTGAAAAAGGGCGTTTCGTTAACGGTTCGTGAATCGTTGCGCCGAGATAAAAAGCCCCGACAGATTTGACACTCTGTCGGGGGATCGATCGGAATCGGTTTTATCGAAGCGCTATCATAAAGTCTGTCAAAGCCTCAGAATCCCGTCGGCTCCTTCCTCTCTCACGAAGAAAAGCTTTTGCTTTCTTCATTTCTATTCAAAATCGGCAGAAAAGACACGCCTTTGCCGATTGGTATGCGGCGGATCTTTCGCCAAGAATACAGAGAGAGGCAGGGGCGTTTGGCGGCAGGCAGGACCCCGCGGTCATTGTGGGGAGGTGAAAAGAGAAGAGAGGTCCTCGGGCAGGTAGTCGGGGATGAATTTTGCGAGCTTTTCAACGGGAAGGGAAAGAAGGATGTCTTTGCCGCTCTTCTCACCGTCAAGCGCCAGAAATCCGATGGCGGAGAGGCGGTGGCGGGCGATCACTCTTGCCACGGCGCCACGGTCACGGCTGTATTCCTCATACAGATGACGGGAAAGCGCCGCGATCCTATCGGCGATATAGATAAGCTCGCTGAGATGATACTCGTAAAACTTAAAAAGGGGTACAAGATGGGGATTGGCGTCACAAAGGGGTTGAATATTGGGGCTTTGAGTAAGGATCAGGGAAAGAGCATCCTTTTTGGAAAGCGTTCCCACCTGATGCAGGCGGTGCATCATGAGATAGTCGGGCGATTTCACCTTGACACGGTGATACGCCTTATCGACCACGACGAAGCCTTCCTGACGGATATCGTCTGTCGGCGCGTCCTCGTCACGGTTCAGCCGAGCGGCGGCGTGAATGCATTCGCTCAGGCTCGTCAGGGGGTAGGAAGCGGGCTTTTTGATCCCGATATCGCAATCGAATTCGAGTCCCGTGATATTGTGTCTTGTGCCGATGTGGTACAGCGAAGGGGTCTGATATCGGACGACAACGGTGGTCTCGGGGCTGACAAGCTCGAAGATATAGGTCGTGTGTTTGTCAAGGCTGTCAAAGGGGATCTCGGCGTAATTCTCCGCCGACATGATCACCTTGCCGAAGGTAAGCCCGAAGGCTCCGTCAACAGGGGCTTCCTCGGCGCGGATGGTGGCGTTGGTCGAAAACTGCCATTTACCGCCTTTGTGATCAAACCACAGCTTGACGATCGAGCCGTCGACCTTTTCCAGCACACGGGCGCTTTCCCAATCAATGCTGTCGGCATAGCTTTCGTTGTAGTTCCCGAATTTGCGAAAGGGCCAGCATACCACCTCAAGCGTGGAAACGTCGAGAATGATCCCCCGTGCCTCCTGAACGATGGGGTCTGAAAAATGCGCGCCTACGCCGTAATTGAAGATGGCGAGATCACCCTCGCGCTTGATCTTGAGGGTGTATTCGTTGGTAAGCCTTGCTTCCCAATCCTCGGGATTTTCCTGAATAAACTGACAAAGAACCGAACGGTAGTTCACGGGTCTGCCTCCTTTCGATAGGTCATTGTATCATTTGATAGCATAGTATAGCATATATTTATCGGTTCGTCAAGATGAAAGTCATAAGACAAATCGAAATTCACTCTTGCAACCGAAGGCTCTGTGTGGTATAATGTACGGGAAGAAGCCGCTGCTGACGGTTTCGATCAAGGTGAATCTTTGAGGAGACCAATATGAAACCGAAGATCCTGACAGGTATTGCGCCGCTTTGATCCTTGCGGCATCGTCATGTATCTTGACAGCGAAAACCGGCTCAAGGCATCGGTGGAATATGAAAACGAAAGGGTACAGCATCTCGGCAGTGTGGTGACCAATCACGGCTATTCCGATTGGGCAACCACCGAGATCCCCGCTTCGGTACGCGCGATGTGGTATTGCTTCAGCCGCCGTGAGGATGACTATCTGATCGAATGCTCCGATGACGGCGTGACCTTTCGGCAGATGCGCATGGCACATATGTGGAAGGGTGGGGGTAAGATCCGATTCGGCATCTACGCCTGCAGTCCCGAGGATTCCTCCTTCCGCGCGGTCTTTACCCACATGTCCCTGACCGACTGCCTCCGGCAGCCCCACAACGGACAAAAGCCCGACGAGGAAGATTAAGAACATGAGTAATATGTATGCCTGCTAATGACGTTTGGCAAATTGAATATCAAAGGAGAATAAAAATGGCTGAGAAAAGAGTATGGGGTATTCATTCGATGAATGACTATCTGTTTTTAGACCGTGATGTAATAGCGATTGGTTGGAAAGCTATGGGCGATCTTGGATTGCTTTCATCAAATCGAGATGCTTTTAAAAAACAGTTCGTTCTTGTGTATCCGGATGCTAAGCCTCAATCGGTCGCCAATAGTGTTGGTATGTTATATCGCTTTATTTACGAAGCGAAAGTAGGAGATTATGTTGTTTTTCCGTCGAAGATCAATAGAGAAATCAACATTGGTGTGATCGAAGGCGAATACCGATATTCTCCCGATGGATCAGAGTGGGTCCACACAAGACAAGTGAAATGGTTACGTCATTTGCCGAGGACGGCATTTTCACAGGGCGCTCTTTATGAGGTTGGCTCTGCTCTGACATTTTTCTCTATCAAGAATTATGCAGATGAGTATTTGGCTGCGTTAGAAAACAAAAAAACTGAGATCGTTACCGATGATGCCGAGCTTGTCGAAAAAACGGCTAATGATATTATTGAAAGTACAAAAGATTACATATTGAAAACCTTGAGTCGATATCTGAAAGGCTATGACTTGGAAAACTTTGTTGCAGATCTTTTGCATGCGATGGGGTATTATGCCACCGTTTCGCCGCATGGCGGTGATAGCGGTATTGATATTACGGCATATAAAGATGAACTTCCTCCACGTATTTTGGTTCAAGTTAAAAGTGGCGTGGATGATATCAAAGAGTCAACGATCCAATCGTTAAAAGGTGCAATGCGCGAGGGTGATTACGGTTTATTTATCACACTTGCCAACTATACCAAAAATGCCAAAGCGTATTTACTGAATACCCCTATCATTCGAGGTATTAACGGGACAGAGCTTGTGGAATTGATTCTGAAATACTATGACGGGCTTTCCGATACATATAAGCAAATGATTCCCTTGCAGAGAGTGTATATTCCGAATTTAAAAGCAGAGAGTTAACCTTCAAACATAAAATGCCAATTAAGAAAAGGAGGCATCACATGAAGCTTGTATGCCATGCGCTTTTGAAATTTCTGATCGGGGCAGCTCTGGTGGGGACGCTGCTGTTTGTTCCTGCCGGTGGCTTTGACTACCTGAACGCCTGGCTCTTTATGGGGCTTTTGTTTGTGCCGATGCTGATCCTCGGTGCGGTACTGCTCATCAAAGCGCCCGCGCTTCTTGAAAAGCGCCTTTCGGCAAAGGAGAAGGAGGGTACGCAAAGGGGTGTGGTAGCCGTCTCGGGGCTTTTGTTCCTCGTCGGCTTTACCGTGGCGGGGCTTGATCACCGTTTTTCCTGGTCGAACGTGCCTCTGTGGGCGGTGCTTACGGCATCGCTGATCCTTCTGATCTCCTATATGCTGTATGCCGAGGTAATGCGGGAAAACGCCTATCTCTCGCGCACCGTTGAGGTGCAGGAGGGTCAGAAGGTCATTGATACCGGTCTTTACGGGATCGTCCGCCATCCGATGTACGCGGTGACGCTCTGGCTCTTTTTATCAATTCCCGTGGTGCTTGGCTCATGGTGGTCGCTTCTCTGCTTTTTGCCCTACGTTATCGTGATCGTGATTTGGATCCGAAACGAGGAAGCCGTATTGAAGGACGGTCTTCCCGGCTATTCTGACTATCAAAAGCGCGTAAAATACAGACTGATCCCCTTTATCTGGTAAGGACCATGTTTGTGAAGAGACACGTAAAGGATACCAAAACTCAGATCGCAAGAAAACCGACCCCAAGACAGCGGGGTCGGTTTTTGCGTTTCTGACTGCCGTACTTCTTCAAAACCCATTGCAAACGGAGAGAAGTGGTGGTATAATGGAAAAAAAGCCGTCGGATGACGGGGAGAGTGAGGGAATCAGGATGAAAAAAGTGAAAAAGTCGATCCATCCCGATGATGATCGGCATTATGAGAGCATGGGGCTCATGCGGGACAGGGTCGAGCCATGGGAAGACGGCTCGCGTGTTGACGGTTCCAAGGGCTGCTATGAATGGTGGTATTTCGATTCGCACTATCCCGACGGTACGGTTCTTGTGCTTTTCTTCTTTTCCAAGATGCCGATCGACGTCAACGGTCCGATCAAGCCCATTGCGACGGCAGAGCTGACTCTTCCCGACGGCACCAAGTTTTCCGAGGAGGTCTATGCCTCCATGGAAGAGAGTCATTATGCCAAGGACAAATGCGACGTTAAGATCGGCACGTGTTACTGCCGTGGTGATCTTGAGCATTATGACGTTCTGTTCCGCGGAGAGCGGATGACGGCGCGCTTTACCTTGGACGGCACGATCAAAGCGTGGCGCTCGCAGACGGGCAGTATCTTTTTCGGAGACCGTGAGGAGCATTATTTTGCCTGGCTTCCCGCCGTTCCCGAGGGAAAAGCGGTGGCAGAGCTTACGTATGACGGCGGAAAGACCCTGCATCTTGAGGGCTCCGGCTATCATGATCACAACTGGGGTAATATTTCCATGCTCAAGCTGATGCATCATTGGTATTGGGGCAGAGCCAAGATCGGTGATTACAAGGTCATTTCGTCCTGGATCACATCAGAAAAAAAGTACGGGTACAAGGAGCATGACGTTTTCATGATCGCCAAGAACGGCGAGATCCTCGGAGACAACGCCAATCACACCTTGAAATTCATGCCCGAAGACCGCTATATCGATCCTTATACGAAAAAGCCGGTGTACAATCGGGTGATCTACGAATATCTGACAGACACAAACGAAACGTACAGGATCACGTACCAAAGGCAGGGCGATATCAACAAGACCCGTTTTGTTGACGTATTGCCCGCTCCGTTGGGGCTTCTTGCCAGCCTGATCGGATTTGACGGCGGCTATCTGCGTTTTGAAGGCAGGGCGACTGTCGAAAAGCTGGAGGGAGGCAAGGTCGTGGAATGCGTCAGCGATCCCGCCGTGTGGGAGCTGATGTATTTCGGAAAGGCCTGCGCGGATGAAACGTACCGTAAGAACGGTAAGAAAACAAAGGAGAGAAAGAAAGCATGATCGATGAGGAACTGAGAAGGATATGCGCCGACGATAGTGAGAAAACGCTGTTTGTGACCCGTCCGAAGGAGAACAAAAGCGGTGCGTTATCGCCCTGCAATATGTCTTGCGATGACGTGGATTATGAAATGGCGCGCGGCAAGGATCGGCGAATTCTCGTAATATGCGGCATGAATCAGGAGAGTCTTGAACACTTCGTGAAGCATTACGGAGAGACATACGAAGCGCTCTACTTTTTCAAATGCCAGCTGATCTCGGATTTCTCGCCCCTTGGCGGGCTGAAACGTCTGAAGGCGGTCAGGATCTACTGGAATATCCGCTCGAAGGGTCTATGGGATATGAGCGAAAACGAGTCGCTCACGCATCTGGCGATCAGCGACAGCAAGATCATCACACGCGATCTGTCTCTGTTAAAGACGGGGAAAACGCTGAAAAAGATCCAACTGATGGGCAGTATATTTGAAAATCATCCCCTTAGCGGGCTTTCTGTGTTTGCGGATCTTCCTTCCCTCGAAAGCCTGACGCTTCACAATCTGAAGCGTTCAGACAGAAACACCGCCTTTCTAAAAACACTTCAAAGGCTCAGGGAATTTAATTTTGACGCAGGTATGTTCACTACCGAAGAGATCGCCTATATGTGCGCAAGATATCCGCACATCCGCGGGACGGCGCTTTGCCCGTACAATACCGAGGATGCGGTGCTGAACGACGTTCGGGTCTGCGGATACCGTAAGCCCGGGCTGGATCTTCCCGAAGGGCAGAAAAGACTCGATAAATACGTCGCGGCATTTTATGCTTTGGTAGAAAAATACAAAACAGAAGAATTGGAGTAGACCCACGGTATGAAAACAGAGCTTGCGCAGGGCAGGGATAAGCAGAAAATAGCCAAACTGGACCGCCATATTCCGCTGTCTCGTTTGGGAGAATGTATCGGGAACGGTCAGGTCTACGTGCTGAAGGATGATTCCATCCAAAACGGCGGAAAGAATCATCGGGTAAAAGATCCCATTGTCGGTGTCCTGCGATACAGCCTTTTCTGGCAGACCGTTCCGTTCCTTGATCTGCTTTACATTGATGAAGCCTACCGAAACCGCGGCTTCGGTACGCAGATGATGTACGAATGGGAAAGGGCAATGGCAATTCGCGGATACCAATACGTTATGACGAGTACGCAGGCAGACGAAGAGGCGTGGAAGTTTTATGAAAAGCTCGGGTATCACAAAGTCGGCGGCTTTTTTCCTCCCGAACAGGAGGCGGAAGAATGGATGTATGTGAAAGCGTTGGAGCGTGCCGTATGAATCCGTACCTGAAAAACCTTACCAAGATCGAATTCGTTGTGACCTATGCCTGTACGGGACGGTGCAAGCACTGTTCCGAGTGGGATCACACCTCCTGCGGGGAAAGGATCGATCCGCAAACTGCCGCAGATGCGGTGCGTAAGATTGCGGCAGAGTATGATATCAAAACGGTCATGGCGTTTGGCGGTGAGCCGCTTTTGTATGCGGATACGGTCTGTGCGATCATGAAAGCCGCCAAAGAGCTGCATATTCCCAAACGGCAGGTCATCACAAACGGTTATTTTTCGAAGAACGCCGAGAAGATCCGTGAGGTTGCCGAGGGGCTTGCCGCGTGCGGTGTGAATGATCTTTTGCTGTCGGTGGATGCGTTCCATCAGGAAACGATCCCGCTTGATACGGTGAAGCAGTTCGCGTGGGAAGCAAAAAAGTGCGGTATCCCGATCCGCCTTCAGCCCGCTTGGCTTGTGAGTGCGACGGATGACAATCCCTACAACCGAAAAACGAGAGAGATCCTTTCAGGCTTTGCGGATAGGGAGCTTTTCGCGAATGAGGGAAACGTCATCTTTCCCAAAGGAAACGCGCTTGAATATCTCGCGGAGTATTTCACCGACGGCTTTCCCGAAAACCCCTACGCAGAGGACCCCCGCGACGTGCGCTGTGTGTCGTTCGAGCCAAACGGCAACGTTCTCGGCGGAAACGTGTACGGAAGAGATATTATGGAGATAGTAAAAGGCTACGCGCCGTAAAGGAGAAACCATGACCAATCAAGAAATTTTGAAAATCGCGATGGCGCAATCTGCTGCCGATCTCTCGGCGGATGCGAGTGATTTTGAAAAGAGCGAGAACGTGGTTGTCACGTCATATGAAAACGGTGGCGCGAGGCGGTATCTGAAGCTCCCATTTTCCTGCCAGATCGTGTCTTACGGCAATAATGCGGTGGCGTCGGTGTCGCCCGAATTTCGAGAGATCGCCGAGAATTACATCAACAAATATCCCGTCGAGCATCTGTTTGAAACACCGCATCTGCACGCGCTGAACGATGCGCTGATCGAAAAAGGGCAGAAGATCTGCTTTATGGCGGAGTATTTTTTGCCTGACATGGGCGCTCTGCGTGCGCTCGATTGCCCTTACGAAATGCGGCTTTTGACGCAGAGCGACTTTGCCGAGCTATACTTGCCCGAATGGTCGAATGCGCTTTGTAAGGACAGAAAGCATCTTGACGTGCTCGGCGTAGGCGCATATGACGGCGATAAGCTGGTCGGTCTTGCGGGATGCAGTGCCGATTGCGACACTA
>JAFVYN010000126.1 GCA_017508605.1 Clostridia bacterium | reverse complement strand
TTTTGACGGTGTTCATCTCGCACATAAGACCCTTCTCGATACGGCGATCGCCTCGGGATTCACGCCCGCCGTTTTCACCTTTGACCACTGTCATCCCGAAGCGCTGACAGACCTTTCCGAAAAGCTCTCCCTCTTTGAGGCACAGGGGATCAGACTCTGCTTTCTCGCTCCCTTTTCGCTTTTTCGTGAGGTTTCAGCTGAGGACTTCATTTGCTATCTCAAAGAAATGCTGTGTGCCGGGTCTCTCGTCTGCGGCTATAATTTCCGCTTCGGTCGGGGCGCTTCGGGGGACGCCGCGCTTCTCACCCGCCTTTCCGATCGATACGGCATGACGGCATATACCCTGCCCGCCGTCACCGAAAACGGGCATCCCATCAGCTCAACACGGATCCGTTCGCTTCTGAAAGCAGGTGAAGTCTCCTATGCCAACCGCCTCATGGGACATCCCTATACCGTCTCGGGCGAGGTCATCAGAGGCTACGGCATCGGCACTTCGAAGCTCACGTTCCCGACGCTGAATCTCGAAGCGGCAAAACCCATCCCCCTTCTGCACGGCGTCTATATCACCGAGGCTGTGATCGACGGTGTATGCTATCCCGCCATTACCAACGTCGGCAATAATCCAACTATTGAGAAAAAAGCGCTCACCCTTGAGACCCATCTTTTAAAGGCGAGCGGCGATTTTTATCATAAGCAGGTAACGCTTCGCTTTCTTGCCTTTCTTCGCCCCGAGCGTGCTTTTTCCACTCCCGAAGAGCTCCGCCGAGAGATTGCCGAGAATGTCAAAGCCGCCATGCGCTATCATGGGGTGGCCGAATGAAAAAGCTTCTCTCACTTTTGCTTTTGACCGTCCTTCTCTTCTCGGCGGCACTGCCCTGCCATGCCGCTGAGCCGAGCATGGCAAATACCGAAAGCGCTCTGCTCTACTGTTTTCATACCGACAGCACGATCTTCACGCACCGTGCCGACAAACCGCTTCCGCCCGGAAATACCGCGCAGCTCATGACCGTACTTCTGGCGCTGGAAGCCTATCCCGACCTCGACACCGCCGTCACACTCACGCCTGAGCTTCTTCCCGGGTGGTACGTGGAGGGAGATTACCGTACCCCCGCCGACTACGGCTTCAGGAAAAACGCCTCGGTCTCCGTCAGGGATCTTATTGCCGCCACAGTAATCGAAAACGCCAACTGCTCCACACTGCTTCTCGCCTCGCTGATTGCGGGAAACAAAAGCGATTTTACCGTGAAAATGAACGCCCGCGCCGCCGAGCTTGGCATGGTCAATACCGTCTATCAGAATCCGACGGGAACCGACAGCGAGGGGGCTTACACCACGGCAAACGATCTCATGCTTTTAGCAAAGCTTCTCTATACCAAGCCCGAGTTCATGGCGCTTGCCTCCGCTCCCTCCTTCACTCTCGCATCCAACGGCTTCACGATGTATACCCGCAATTACTTCATCGGAAAATGGTATACCTCCGACTATCTCTACTCCCGTGCCAACGGCATGAAGGCGGGCTACACCGACAAAGCCGGCTATACTCTTGTTGCCACCGCCACTGAAAGCGACGGTTACTCCTATCTTGCCATCGTCCTCGGAGGCAAGGAGATCGCCTTCCGCAACACCTCCTATGCCACCGCCAAAGCACTTTTTCAGTGGGGAGCTTCGGCATTTTCCTATCGTGAGGTGCTATCCTCTGCCACGCTGATCACTACCATCCCCGTTGAAAACGGTGACGGCGTCAGCCGTGTTTCGCTCTTTCCCAAGGAGTCGGTCAGCGCCTATCTCAAAAAGGATATCGCCGAAAACGAGCTTACCGTGAATTATACCCTCCATACCGACAGCCTGCAAGCGCCCTTCGACAAAGGTACGGCGGTAGGTGAGGTCACCGTCAGCTACCGGGGGGAGATCGTTGCCACCGTTCCCCTCGTCACGGGAAACGCCGTGACCCTATCACAGAATGCCGCCTTGCGCGACGCCACCAAGACCGCCCTCAAGTGGATCGGCATTGCCCTTCTCATCCTCTTAGGACTTGTTCTTCTCCGCTATCTTTTGCGGATCCTTCAAAAAAAGCTTCCTCATACATAAACAAATCGACAAAATAAGAGCAAGAGTCAAGGACTGTTCCTTCACTCTTGCTCTTGTTATTTACCGTATGTTCTTGTGTTCGGCGCGAAAGCTTACTGATAATTCTTGCCGTAAAGCTCTGCCCATTCAGCGAGGATCATAAGACAGGTCACACCGCCGCCGAGATTGACGGTATCGGTCGAGGAATTTTCGCAGCTAAGATCGTGGATCCTCTCACGGAGATAGCCGCTTTCGAGCTTATTGTTCAAGGCGTTTGCCATGACCTCACAGCTGACGTCAAGGAAACTTGTGGTGTTCGAATCGTCGATCTTATAGAATTCGATCCAGCCCTTGAGAAGCCATGCCGACATCCAGACGGTGTCATTGTCATTATTGAAACGCGCGAGATCGTTTTCGTATTTGATGTTGTTGGAGAATGCGGCGCGCGCGGTCGCTCTCGCGTGAGCGCGGTAAGCGGATTCGCCCGTGAGGGTATACAGCACCGAGCCCGAAGCGATCATCAGACCGTTGTTATAAGCGCCCGACCAGTTGTTGTCAAAGCTGTCCTTATAAAGCGAACCGTTCTTCATATATTTTCTCGTCCAATCGTAAACCGTCTTCGATCGGTTCAGATACTCTTCCTTGAGAGCGGGATCGTCGGTCGCGATCGAGAAAAGCGCGAAGGCGTACGAGCCGGGAGCGTTCGAACAGGTGGTAGGACCTGTGCCGACCTTCCAGGGAATACCGCCGTTATCATACTTGTCAGCACCGTTCCAGATACCCCAGCCGAGCCAGATGAACTCAAGAATTTCCTGAGCGGACTGTAAATACGTCTTTTTGCCGAGCGCGTGATACGCTTCGATATACTGAATGGCGATCCAAAGGTCATCATCGTAATAATAGTCACCCTGATTGCCGGCGGAAGCATTGTAATAATAGGGACGGACGCCGTTGACGGGAGAACCGTTGTAGCCATTGTCACGGTAATGCACCTTGAACTTGCGAAGACCGGTGGTCAGAAGACCCTCGTATACCGCTTTGATCTCTTCGTCCTCGGGATACATCTTATAGGTTGCGGCAACCGCCTCAAGAAACGAACCGACAGCCCAGAGAGTTGTCGCGCCGCCGTCACCGTTCAGCACAACGTTAGTCTTCGTATTATAAAAATCCTTGATGATGAGCTTCATCAGCTGAAGGCCCTCTTCCTTGAACTTTTTGTCAGCAGGAAGTGTCGAAACCTTATTCAGCTTGTCAAGCGGAATGCCGTTTTCGGTGAGAGCCTCGGTCGTCACGGGAGCCTCGGTCGTCACCGTAGCTTCGGATGACGTGGGAGATGTTGTCTCAGAGGGATCTGTCGTGGTATCCCCACCGCCGCATGCGACGAGCATTGCCGCGCAGAGAAGCACAAAGAGAAGAAACAGGAGAAGTTTTTTCATAAGTAAACTCGCTTTCTGATTTTATATGCCTTTATTATAACACAAAACCACGCATTTTTCAATACCCTGTATTGCTTTTTTTATGGTGTATCCTTTTTCAGGCATTCTGATCGCCCTCGCCTTGCTTTTTGACGTCCGTCGGGGTATATCCGAACTGCCTGCGGAAGGAATCGGAGAAATAGGTCTGCGAGGAAAATCCCGAATCTCTTGCGACATCCTGAACACTCATGCCGCCCTTTGAGAGAAGATTCTTGGCATAGCTCAGACGGGTCTGCATCAGATACTGATTGAAGGAAACGCCCATGCGCCGCGAGAAGATCTCACCAACGTAGTTCGGAGAAAGCTCCACCGCCTTGGCAACCTCGGAGAGCGTCAGCTTGTTCTTGAAATGGAACTTGATATACGATACCACGCGAAGCACCGTCACATCAGCTCTGCCCTGTTCATCGGTCAGGGGCGCGCTTCTTCTGAGATGACAGAGAAGCGCATATTCTAAAAGCGATTTCATCACCGATTCGCGCATCGGCTTATCGTCACGGTATTCTTGCTCAAGACAAGCGAGAGCGTTCGCGATATTTACAAGCTCGCTTTCCTCAAACTGTACGACGGTCGAGCAAGACGCCGACGCAATCAGATTGAGGATCTCGTCCGATACCATTCTGTCATTAAAGAAGATATGGTAAAGAGAAAAATCCCCGCTGATACGGTGAAAATCGACCGGAGTCACAAGATAAGCCGAGCCTCTCGTCATGGGATACTCCACACCGTTGATATAGTACGTACCGCTTCCCTCGGTAATGACCTCAAGTTCGTAGTGGTCATGCCAGTGAAGATCGGTATTGATTCCGGCATCCTTGAAATCGATCTCCATGTTGTCATCACGAAATCCCGTAATCGGTGTTACAATAATTGGCTTGTTTTGTTTTTTCATTTTTCTCATGTCCCTTTCGAGGTCAAATTGAAGAAAAACTCCCTTTAAATCTTCAATTTTTCCAAATGTCATGCCTCATTTTAGCATAAATTCCTGTGTAATGCAATATATTT